>JAUVQR010000232.1 GCA_030598065.1 Planctomycetota bacterium
CGACTGTTAATGCGGCATAATTACCTTTTGTTCCCATTACTATGGCCCTCTAAAAGATAATTTTTCGCCCACCCCTACGTTTCCTCCAGCAAAAAAAAACGTAAAGCTCGGGCTCTGGATAGAATAACATCAAAATTCGTACCAGAAGGAAACAATCCTTTTGAAGTAGTTGTTGTCGCAGTTCATGCGAGATTGTTTTACTACCCAAGAATAAAACACTTACAACGTACTTGTGGTAATAAAAATAATTGGCAGATAATCATTGTTATTTCTGGAAGCAAGACGGAATTTGCTACATATTCCAGTATTAACCACAAGATTTGTAGTAGCGGGGTCCTTAAATAACCCGGTAATTCTCTGCCAGACACCTGCAAGGGGTGTAAACGGTCGCGCAAGAAAAGGCGCCATCTTGAAGGAGGACCTGGCGCGCCTCCCGCTAAGGATGGGGGGCAGCAATATCTGTTTTTGTCGCTATCGGCGGGTCATGAAATACCGCATTTACGCACTCTTCATCCAGCCCATCTGCCGAATCCTGCCGCCTGATTATGCATGGATGTGACCGGTGACCTTGTGTTCTGGCACGGTGTGGGGGTATTTGGAGCTTGGTTTTCCGATTGATATAGTGCGGGCTGTCTGTGGGCTGGTTTTCCGTTTGACAATCCTGAATACATGTTGATATAATCTTCGAGATACATGATGTCTATTCGTATAAAGACACCTTTCACGCCAATTAAGTGCGCCCCGAATCTGCTGCAATGAAGGACGACGGTAATTCACCATCCCTAGACCCCTTACCTTTACGCCACCTTTATTTTGGCGAGAAATGCGGGTCTCCAGGCTGTGACGCCCCCGTTGCGTGTGTGAGGGGGATATAAGGTGGAAGACGGTAGTAGCTTCTTCAATCTGGAGTGGTTGGGCCTGTTCTGCCTTATGGGCACACTTTTGTTTCTCTCCGCCCTGTTCTCCTGTTCGGAGACGGCCCTGTTCTCTCTTGGCAAGGAAGACGTAAAGAGGCTTAAGGGGGAAGACTCGCGCATCGCCAGGATACTGGCCGACCTCGTAGGCTCTCCCAAGAAACTCCTCATAACCATCCTTATGGGCAACACCGCGGTAAACGTTGCCTTCTACAGTACCTCGTTCGTCCTTTCTCAGGAGATATTGAGGTCGGGTGCGCCCAATGCCTCGTTCTGGGCATGGTCGGTCGGCTTATTTAGCCTTCTTGCGGTCATTATTGTAGGGGAGGTGATACCGAAGGGGATTGCCGTAAGGATACCCGAACACCTTTCCCGCGTAGTCGCCGTGCCTATATCCGTTATGGAGAGTCTCCTGCTCCCCTTCCGTATCCCAATTACCCTTGTACTTGACGGTCTGGGAAGGCTTTTTGTAAGTGGGCAAGAGAGGGAGCCGTACGTTACTACGGAGGAATTGAAGGTGATGTTGGCCCTTAGCGAGCGGCACGGTGTGGTTGAGCCCAGGGAGAGGACGATGATTCATGCCGTGCTTGATTTCGGCAGGATACGGGTAAAGGACGCTATGGTGCCAAGGGTGGACATGACGGCCTTCAACATCTCCGACCCGGTGGAAGATTTTCTTGAGCTGGTGCGGGAGACGGTACACAAGAAGATACCGGTATATGAAAAAAACAGGGATAACATCCTCGGTGTGGTGTACGCCAAAGACGTGTTTCTAAACCCGGACGCCGATATCAGGGGTATGATACGGGCCGTCCCCTTTGTGCCTGAGACCAAGACTATAGAGAGCCTTTTGAGGGAATTTCGCAGGGAGCACCAGCAGATGGCCATCGTGGCGGATGAGTACGGCGGGACGTCGGGGCTTATAACCCTGGAGGACATCCTGGAAGAGGTGGTGGGTGAGATACAGGACGAGACGGAAGGCTATGATGAACCAATCAGGAAGTTCGGGAGTAATAAGTATCTGGTCCATGGCAGCATAAGCCTGATGGACTGGTGTGAGACGTTTGGCTTTGAACTGGACCCGGTGGCGGACACCATCGGCGGCTACGTCGTGTCGCTGCTGGGGCACATACCACAAAGGAGCGACTCGGCCACCCATAAGAACATAGTCTTCACCGTTAAAGAGGTGCGGAAGAGGCGCATTACAAGGCTGTTGGTCGAATTTATGGAGGACAAGGGGCAGGGTTAACATAATGCCTACATACATTTACATATTATTATTTGCCGGTCTCTTCTTCTCGTTCATTTATGCGGCGACGGAGACGGGTTTCTACTGCCTCAACCGGATACGTCTGAGATACAGGGAAGAGAGGGGCTGGTGGTCGGCGAAGGTCATAAACCGCATGCTTAACGACCCGCACGGTATGGTGTGTACCGTGCTTATCGGAAACAATATCGCAAACTACGTTGCAGTCGCGGCCTTTACTTATATCGTCCGAATGAGCGTGTCGCAGGGAAGGGTGGAACTGCTTGCAACCCTTATGCTCACCCCTGTCATCCTGATATTCTGCGAGATATTGCCAAAGACTATATTTCAGAGACACGCCGACAGCCTCCTTTACAAAGTGGTGCCTATAGCAGACGTCTCCTACAAGCTGTTTTTTCCCCTGGTCTTCATTCTGAAGGTGGTAAGCAGGATGCCTCACGTCTTTCTAAAGGGACTGGAGGCGAAGGAAAGCCCGTTCTTCAGCTCTCAGCGTCTCCGGCATCTGCTGGACGAAGGCGCTGAGGAAGGCACGTTGTCCGCGTACCAGAGCACAATGGCCAGTAATATTATGGCGCTGGGGACCACGCCCATTAAAAAGGTAATGATCCCGCTGGAGGAGGTTATCATGGCGCCGGAGACGGTTGGGCCCAGGAGCCTCAGGGGTATGGCGGGAGAAAAGAAATTCTCCCGTATCCCGATATACGACAGAGAAAGGACCAGGGTAGTCGGGATAGTGCCACTCCTCGAGTTCCTGATGGATGGGGAGCCGCAGGGCGACATACATGAGTTCGTGCGCCC
>JAUVQR010000212.1 GCA_030598065.1 Planctomycetota bacterium
CGATAATAGCGCTCGCTGTAGCTGTAACTTTTACGATAACAGCTCCTCTTTATCCGTTTTACGTAGTGGCTCTTGTACAAGTGGGAATGAATGTCTGGATGACTCTAGACGCCATCACAGCGTTTAAGAGAAGCGAGGCCGCAAGAAGCAGGGGGGGCGCGGCGGCGTAACATGTATACGGGCGATACCGGCATTAGCGGGGCTATTGTGTGTCAAGCTTCGTGCCGGTGATGAGTTGCCTCGCCTTTTCTCTGAGTTCAAGGGCAAAGGCGTCGCCCGATTTGATGCCTGACTCCAGATGGTCAAGGATGTCGTAATACAGGTCCCACGCCCTCTTTTCTCTCTCATATTTCTCTCCCAGCGTTCTGCCGTCCTTGCCGGAGAGGTCATGTATGACGGCGCTGAGCCTGCCGGAGCCGAGTTCCATTATCTTGAGACCCTTTTGCATGTCTTCGCTTCTGTCTGAATCGAAAAAGGTCGCGGCCTTAAGCGCGAGGCGCAGGTAGACTATGGTCAAAGGCATGTGGCTTATAAAGCTGCCCGTGAAAGGGTCGAAAATTTCTTTGATACGGTCAACTCCCCACGGCAGCGAACGCGCGTAGTTTGAGAACAGCAGGACCCTTTCATAATCGCCGACAAGTTTGCCGATGGCCGCGGCTCGTATGGCCTCTCCGGCAAACGACTCCTTATCGTGTCTCATAAACAACCCGTCCTTATGCGCGTAACGGAGCGCCGGCTCCCGGCCCTGCGGGAGCAGGACGGAGAGGAGATAAGCCTGGTCTTCAGCCCTTCCCACGAACACCGGGGTGAACGGGCGATATTTTCTCAGGGCGTCTATAAGGATGCCGTTGGTTCCCCCCGTTACGTGAATCCGGTGTATGCAGGAGCCGTTGCCGTCGACCCCCGCGTCCCCGTCGGGGTACCTTGTCATCATCTCTGCCACGGTGGAAAGCGCCTGTGGCAGCTTGCTCAAGAAGACCGTATCTTCGCCCTTGAAGGGCGAAGAAGGGTATTTTACGTCCGGCGTAAAGAGCGAATCATTCAGGTCGCTGTCATTGACCAGCGCGCCGGCGACCATGCCGAGGTATACGGGGTTACCCGCCGAGTCCGTACCCTCCGCGCCCCAGAGCGGAGTTTTAAGGTGGTCGAATGCCGTCCTTCCCGTCTCCTTTAAAAGATTCTCCTGCGGGAATACCTGGTCTAAATCAATCTTGAACGTGGCCCTGATTTTGGGGTCGATTAGCACATGCCACAGGGCGGCTATCGCCTTCAGGAAGCTGTAGTGACGCCCGTATCTGCCGTCAACGCCCACAACTTCCCTTAGCAAGACGGCCGGCTCCTTTATGTCGGGCAGGAACTTCTGGGCGGCAGGGACCAGTATCTGGTGGATCAACCTGCCCGCGTCCGCCTCTGTGAACAGATAGACATTGAGCCCCGGAAGGTCGTGGGTGTTCTGGAACTCCCATTCCATATACTCTTTGACTATTCGATGCAGGCTCTCATGGGTAACGGAGGCGGAGAGCACGCAGGTCAATTCTTTGTCCTTGTCAACGGTTCCCCGGGCCTTTTCATAGAGGAGGGCCTCCGAAAGGTTCTTGAGCCCGTAAAGTATCTCGTTTTTTTCAGGCTCCACGCCTATCTGCACCGGGTGGTCGTACCAGAACTGCTGCTCCCCGTCTACGGCCTCTTTCATACCATCCCGGATGTGGGGACTTATGTCCAGCTCTTCGAGGGTCTTGCCCGGTGGTGGGACCGTAAGGAGCGCGTTGGTGGTGAACAAGACCTCGTCCGGGACGTCCTTAACAGGCGCCTGATTCAGTCGTGTAATGCGTATCTTACGTTTTTCCCTCAGCGACCTTGTCCGGCCCTCTTTATTCTCCAGTATACCCACGGCCTCGGGATGAAACAGCCTCCAGAGACGTTCCTGGACCACGTCGGGTGAGGCCTTACTGTCGTTTAAAGACTGTGCCAGTCCCGTTGCCTCTGACCCACCGTCCTTTCTGTAAAATACCCCGAACTCATCTGTCAACAGTTTGAGGCCCTCTCTGTAGAAATCGGCCACATGTGTCCACAGGGGGTTTTCAGCCATCTCATCGAGGTATTCCCTCGCCGCTTCGGCGTTGGGGTGGTTTTCTCCGCACAGGACAATCAGGAAGGCGGCGTTGATATTCTGCGGTACGTGGAGGTCGGCCTCGGACTCGGGGTGGAACTGTTTGGTGACATCAATGCCGCAGGCGCCTTTAACGCCGTCTCCCACGATAAAGGCCATAATCTCTTGGAAGACTCTTGCTGTCTCTGATGGAGGAAGGTTCTTAGTGGGCTTCATCTTATCGGGACCTCTGTGAGATAGTGCATTTTAATCGTACTACATTTTAGTCCCTTTTCCTCTCCCGTCAAGGGAGGGGGTAAGAATAAGGTAAGAGCAATTCATGTCGTGCCGAAGGCAGACCCGCCTACGGCGTGACTCCAGTCCTGTGTACGTTTATTTCGCAGGGTTAAAACCCTGCGGCACCCACAATTAATCTTATACAGTGCTGTGCGTGAATATTCATTATTTCGCTTGAATCTGCAGGTGCGATACTATAGCCTCTGAGTTCTATACGTAGTTTCATTTACCAAAAAAGGGCCAGAACGAGACGCCGAAGAATGAAAAGACGTATTCCATCTAAAGACAGGTTTATAAACAGCATCTCCCCCACGCAAGTGCTTACCACAAGGGTGGTTACATGGGGCCTCGTAAGATGAAACCCTTCCAGTCTATCAGGAGCAAACTACTCCTGTTCGGCCTCTGCATATCGCTTATACCCATCAGTGTGGTCGCAACCGTAAACTACCTGAACGCAAGACGCGCGCTGCAGAAGGATACGATGGAGTGGATGACGGTGCTCGCAGCGGCTAAAAAGGCTCATCTCCTAGAATTTCTGGAGGCAAAAAAGGGACGGACCTTAGATTTCGCCTCTGACGGTTTTATAAGAGATACCCTTGAGAAAATCTCTACTGAAGAATCCTTGACTCTAAAGAAAGATGTTTCCACCGGCCTTAATGCACACCTCATCTCGAACAAGAAACCGCTGGACCCTTATCTTACGGCAATAGCCATTACAGACATGGACGGCAGGATAGTTGCAGCCACCAGTGATGCGATGATGGGAGCCGATATGTCCGGTAAAGAGGTATTTATGCAGGCCATAGGTAAAGAATACAAGACCCCCATTATCAAGCAACCTCACATCTCCCCCTTCATTGGTGCAAGAGAGATAGATATCTCTGTGCC
>JAUVQR010000099.1 GCA_030598065.1 Planctomycetota bacterium
ATCCTGGCGGCGCTCAGGAACCGGCGGTTCTTTTCGCTGGCCGAACTCAACGCCGCCAATCGCGAGCTGGTCGACAAGCTCAACAATCGCGGGACGCGCCCTCTGGGTTCAAGCCGGCGGGCGCTATTAGCAAAACGCGAGCGTATCTCTGTGGTGCTGCCGAATTCTACGGGAAGGGGCTTGTCGGTGCCCTTGTATTTCATGTGTACCCTGCGAGTTGTCCTGATTTGCCCCTGGGTGTTGCCGCTCTCGCATATCTCCTTTCTTACAGAATCTTCCAGCTCTGCAAAGATTGATGTCAGGCGTTTCGTGGCCTCTTCAGAAAGAGGGACCTCAACGGCCCTTTCGCGTATCACGGTTACGTCCGTAACGCCGATTCCGTATGCCGACAGCACGCCCGCGTTGTACGGGACCAGTATCCTGGGAATATTCAGTTCATCGGCAATCAGGCACGCGTGCTGTCCCCCTGCCCCGCCGAAACAACAGAGCGTGTACCCCGTTACGTCGTAACCTCTTTCAATTGAAATCTTTTTAATGGCGTTTGCCATCTTCTTTACCGCAATCTGAATAAAACCCTCCGCGACCCGCTGGGCGGAGGTTCGTTTGCCGGTGGTTCTCTCTATTTCCCCGGAAAGCCTGGCGAATTCTTGCTCAGCAAGCTCTTTGTCTAACGCCAGGTTATTGCGCTCGCCGAAGATTTTTGGGAAAAACTCCGGCTGGATCTTGCCCAGTACCACGTTGCAGTCGGTGACGGTCAGGGGACCGTTATTGCGGTAGCACGCGGGTCCGGGATAGGCCCCCGCCGACTCAGGG
This sequence comes from Planctomycetota bacterium, assembly GCA_030598065.1. Lineage (GTDB taxonomy): Bacteria > Planctomycetota > Brocadiia > Brocadiales > Bathyanammoxibiaceae > Bathyanammoxibius. Next base: position 814 of record JAUVQR010000099.1, read on the forward strand.
CCGACACGGTAACGTTCCCCGTCAAAAGAGACCCTTGAACCGCCGCCCGCGGCAATCGTATGCACGTTCATCATCGGAGTGGTTATCTGTACCCCCGCTATCTCCGTCTCGTATATACGTTCATATTCACCGGCGTAGTGGCAGACGTCGGTGGACGTGCCGCCCATGTCAAAACCTATAATTTTCCCGATGCCTTCGGTGGCGCACGTCTTTACCGCGCCTACCACCCCGCCGGCGGGGCCTGAGAGCAGGCTGTTGCGGCCGTGGAAGCGGCCAGGCGGAGTGACCCCACCGTTGGACTGCATGAACATTATTCTCCCCCCGCGCAGTTCGTTAGCCAGGCCGGTGACGTACTGGCTGAGGACCGGTGAGAGATAGGCGTCTATTACGGTGGTGTGGCCGCGCCGGACCATTTTCATTAACGGGCTTACTTCGTGAGAAAGAGATATCTGGGAAAAACCCGCCTCCACGGCCAACTCCAATACCCTGTTCTCATGTTCCGGATAACGGTAGCCGTGCATGAACAGGACGGCAAGTGAGCGGAAGCCCTCATCGTGCAGGCGTTGGAGTTTTTCCCTGGTGTCTCTTATGTCGAGGGGAACCAGGACGTCGCCTGACGTGGTGACCCTCTCGTTAATCTCAACGACCCTGCCGAAGAGCATCTCCGGCCGTCTTACGTGGAGGGCGAAGATGTGGGGGCGGTGCTGATAGCCTATGCGAAGCGCGTCTCTGAAGCCCCGTGTCGTTATCAGCGCCGTCCTGGCCCCTTTTCTTTCAAGCAGGGCGTTGGTGGCCAGGGTTGTGCCGACCTTGATGGCTTCAATGTCGTCATACGGTATCCTGTCGCAGCCCAGGACGTCTTTGATGCCTTGGGTGACGGCGTCTCTGTATTTCCCGGGGTTATTGGACAGAAGTTTGTGGGTGAGCAATTTGCCGTCCGGAGAATACGCGACAACATCAGTAAAGGTTCCTCCCATATCTACCCAGAACTGCCACTTTCTTGGCATGATGGTTAAATATTCCCCTTAAATTGAGGGTGAGTCTTGGAGGCTGCGCCCGTTTAATGCGCAATCTGTCACATAACGTTAGAGGCGGGCCTGAACGTTACATCTCATATCGTGCATACTTCTTTCTCCTCGTGCAACTTCCTGGCCTCTCCTCCAAGAGCCACCAGCTTTCGCTCGAATTTATCCAGCTCTTCCTCAGCCTTGTTTTCCCTTGCCGAGGCCCTTGCAGCGATCTGTGCCTCCGCTTTTTTCAGCCGTTTTTCAAAATAGGCGGCCTTTTCCGGATTTTCCACCCTTAGCCTCTCCAGTTTCTCTCCGGCCCTGGCTAACATGGCCTCGTCCTTTTCTCTAAGTGATGCCAGCTTTACCTCCGTCTTTACCTTCGCGGCTTCAAACCTGGTTCTTAACCTTCCTGACATCTTCTGCAGGTTCTTAATCTCGCTTTTCCTGGTTGTTTTTTCAAGGACCGCCAGCTTTCGCTCGAATTTACCCAGCGCTTCCTCAGCCTTGCTCTCCCTTGCTAAGGCCCTTGCAGCAATCTGTTCCTCCATTTTTTCCAGCCACTCTTCAAAGAAGGCGGCCTTTTCCGGATTTTCCACCCTTAGCCTCTCCAGTTTCTCTCCGGCCCTGGCTAACATAGCCTCGTCCTTTTCTCTAAGTGGTGCCGGTTTTACCTTCATCTCTTCCAGCCTGGTTCTTTTTCTTTCTAACTTCCCGATGGCCAGTTCTTGATATAAATGCTTCGCTAACTCTATTATTTGCATCCAGAACAGCGCCCAAAGCCACACGGCTATCGCCCAATGGAACGGAATTCTATACATAAATACCCCCGTGAGGGCAAGGGCCGTCGCGACAAGTAGTGTCAAGCCAGTTGCCAGAATAACCGGACGGCTTGGCAGGAATTTAAACCACCAGTCTTCCGTATGAACGACATAAATCAACGCGTACCCTGAAATGGTTAGTGAGAGGAAGAAGATTGTCTTGATTGAGTCCCAATCCAGATGCAACCATTTGGTCATGATAAGGAATAAGAGTATACTATTAACTACTTCGATAGACCCGTAAATAGAGCTCAGGATAAATCGTTGTTTAATGTTGATTTTCGCCGGGTTATGGGCGGCCCTGACCCTGTTAAACGCAAGGGAAATAATCGGAACGTCATTCAGAATAACTATTAGAATCAACTGAACCGGCGTTAAAGGATAATTTTGATACGCAATCCCCAGTATGAAAACGGTGACAACCAGCGTAAGGCTTTCCGCGATTCTATATACGGAATAGGTGTAAATGCGGGAGGAAATCTTTCTGGATTCAATGACGGCGTCTTTGATGACGGAAAGGCCGGGAGATAAGAGAACAATATCAGCCGCGCTTTTTAAGGCGTCAACAGCATTCTGTACCGCTATGCCAACGTCGGCTGTCTTAAGCGCCGGCAGGTCATTTACACCGTCGCCGGTGACGGCGACAATGTGGTCGGTCTTGGCTTGCCGGACCAGATCCAATTTATCGGCAGGAAGGATTTCGGAAAAAATTTCGTCTTCTCTTAGCCCCAGTTCCCCGGCCACTCTCCCGGCAATCGCACGGTTATCGCCGGTGAGCATTCTCACTCCTACTCCGTTTGTATGCAGGAAGGCAACCACTTCTTTTGTGTCCTCGTGAAGGATGTCGGACAGGTACAATATTCCCACCAATGTCATGTTTTCTTCCGCCGCTTCGACACTGTTTATGGCGACAGCCAGCGATCTATAACCTCCTTGGGCGGCTACTTCTACGTCGTTTTCAAACCTCCTTTTCGCTTCGGCATCTAAGGTACAAAGGTTCTCTATCACCTGTGGCGCGCCGACGGAAATCATTACACGTTTCCCGTCAATCTCCACCAGGGCCGAGCTTCTTTTCCTTTCCGAATCCGCGGGTGTGAAATCTATTATTTCATGGCTCAACGAAGTGACGCCTAACTCTTCAGCCTTGGCGACAATTGCCTGGTTAATTGGGCTGCGGTCATCTGTTTTAGATGAAAGGAACGCATAGAAGACGACGTCTTTTTCATCGACCCCACAGCAGATAACCTTATGGACCATAATTACGTTTTTGGTAAGGGTGCCGGTTTTATCCGACAACAAAAGGCTTACGCTGGCCAGGTTGTCTAGCGAGGCAAGCCTCCGGACAACGACGTTCTTCTTTGCCAGCGTTAACGTACCCAGACTGACAATTAACGACATCACCGTAGGCAGGGCAATCGGGATGCCGGCAATCACCAGACTCAGGGTCAGCGTTATAGTTTCAACGAGAGGATATTCTTTATAAATGAAGTAGGCCGCCAGAATCACGGCTGCGCCCAAGCTCAAGACAATAAGAAACCTTGAGATGCTTAGAATGTCTTTCTCTAAAAGGCTTCTCCCGGTCTCTTTTTCCACAGAGAACAGGATTTTGCCGAAGTAGGTATTTTGGCCCGTTGCCTGCACTACGGCTACGCACTTGCCGGTCGTTATAAAGGAGCCGGAATAGGCGACGTCACCGGCTTTTTTTTCTTTTGGGAAGGACTCTCCCGTTAAAGACGCCTCGTTAACGGTTAAATTCTTGGCCTCTTGTATCTTAAGGTCTGCCGGTATAACGTCACCCAGACTAAGCTCCGTCACGTCTTCCGGGACGAGCAGCGAAGACTCAACCCACTGCCATACGTTATCCCTTAAGACCCTGACCTTTACCGCGAGTTGCTTGTTAAGCTCTTCAATAGCGCGGTCAACCTTTCTCTCCTGCCAATAACCGATGAAGAAATTTATCAGCATCAAGAACAGGATGAAATAGCCGTCGAAAAATTCCTTGTCTACAAAGGAGAGGATGGCTGCCGCCAGAAGCATCAAAGATATCGGGGACCTAATCCACTTTAGGATTTTCTTGGACAGGCCAGGTTTTTTTTCTTTGATCTTATTAGGGCCGTATTTTTTTAATCGCTCTTCCGCTTTTGGGCCGGTTAGACCCGTATAATTCATAGTGTGTCCTCTATCTTAACGACAAAAACGGCGTCTGTGATGAAAGGTCATTATACTAAGCTCAGATTCTAAAGATATAAGCCACGCAAAATAGGGCCAGGAGAGATTCTTGAGGAAACAGTTTAACATAACTGCAACCTTTTCTTCAATACAAGCGATTTTCCATTACTACCTTTTATGCGGAATTTTCTTTATACCCTGAGAAGGTCAGGGAGATCAGGGGGCGGGTGCGGCTTGAAGCAGGTAAGATGTTGATTGTGGGAATTGTTTTGTTACAATGAGGCGCGCGGCCCGGTCATTAATGGCTGGGTGTGTAAGCAAGGGGCCTCTCACCCATCCCGGCCGGACAGGAGACGCGCGGGGGAGTGGGGGGAAGTCCTAAGTCCCTGCCACTAAAGATTCGGGGCGTGGCTCAGCCTGGTAGAGCGCGGCGTTCGGGACGCCGAGGTCGCTGGTTCAAATCCAGTCGCCCCGACCAGTTATCATAAGGACTTATGACTTGGCCCTTCCCACGATTTTCATTAATTGTGAAGTGATTGTGAAGTACATGGATGTTTTTGTCGTTTGTCTCCATCCTTTCTTCCAGTACTTTTACGGCATTCATCTTGTGGCTAGGGGCAAGATGGGCATAGCGTAGGGTCATGGTTATGTCTTTGTGTCCTAGTAACTCCTTCACCGTTGTTAGGTCTATCCCTGCCATTATTAAGTGACTGGCAAAGGTGTATCTTAGGTCATGGAAACGAAAGTCCTTGACGCCCGCCCTGCTTAACGCTGTTGCGAAAGACCTCTTCACATCCTTGAACGGATTGCCGTTCCTATCCACAAAGACGTACTCGCTCTCTACGCCATGAGGTATGGCCTCAAGTGTCGCCCTTAGTTTGGAGTTGATAGGTATCTCCCGGCGTTCTCCGTTCTTGGTCACGTCCAGCAATATGAAGCCGTGCCTGAGGTCTACTTGTTCCCACCTGAGTCTCAGGATTTCTCCCTTCCGCATGCCACTGTTTAAGGCAGTAACTACAATGGGCCTCAAATGTGTACTGCACGTCTCAGTAAGGGCCTGACACTGCTCTTTGGATAGAAATCTGAGCCTGCGATTATTTACAGGCAGTAGTTTAGCTCTCCGTACAGCCTTCAAGGTCTCATCTCCTACCATTTCCCATTCCGTGGCTTTTGTAAACATATGCTTCAATGTTTGCATAAGCCTGTTTACTCTAGCAGGGCTTACCTCTTTTAGTTTCTCAGATTTCCAAGTCTCTACAACTCTTGTAGTGTTTGTG
>JAUVQR010000120.1 GCA_030598065.1 Planctomycetota bacterium
ACGTTTCTGAGAGGATAAACAACGTCCTTGCGTTGATAGAGGAGCAGTCTATCGATGGGGCCATTTACCACAGCCTGAAGTTCTGTGACCACTCGCTGTATGATTATCCGCTGATAAAGAAGGAATTTGAGGAGCGCAACGTCCCCGTACTACACCTCACCTGCGACTACGGCCCCCAGGGCGAGGGCCAGCTAAAGACCCGCATCGGGGCGTTCCTCGAACAACTGCAGACCACCAAGGTTTAAGTACTGTACCACAGACAAGCGTCTTTCACGGAAAAACACCTCTTGCCTCCCTACCCCAGCGGCAACCGTTTAACTTGATTCCTGGGGGGGGGTGGGTAGTTTTCAAGGGACGGCCAACCACAATTATTCCGTGTATTCTGATTCAGGGCGGCAGGTGGATATTGAATCTGGGTCTTGCGGCGTTTATTGTAGTAAGTCTGTATGGCGCGTGCCTTGACGCGCCATGCAGCGTGTCTAATTATGAAGAGCTGGAAGCGGCGTTCTGTATCTTGGCGATGGCGTCTTGCACGGCCTTTACCACGGCGCGGGTGGTTATGGTGGCGCCCGTTATGGCGATAATCTTTGACGGGTCCTCCTGCCTTACCACCTCCAGTTGGTTGAGCGTCTTGCCGATGAACTGGTCGCAGAACCACGGCGTCAGGCTGACCTCCTCGGTGGCATCGGCCTTTTCGTCGCCGAAGAACATCGTCCACAGGGTCTTGGTCGTGGGTACCTCTATAATCCTGGTCCCGAGGCCGGGGGTCTCTGCCTGATACAGCACCTTGATGCCCAGGACCTTGTCCATGTCTGACGAGAGCCCGACCATCACCTTCAGTGTGCTGGAATACCCCTGGGCCTTGCCCAGGGCCGCGTAGCCTACAGTAGAGCCGTCCTTGCCCTGGCCCTTGTACACGTTGTCTTCGGGTTTGGTATCGGAAGGTGTCAGTTGAACGGGCGCGCCCTCCATCCCCGGCAAGACCGTTAGTAGGGCCTCCATGCGCCGGGAGGCCTCCTTCCGGGCAATCTTGTCCTTAGTTATAACGTAGGTGGCCCCTACGCCTACGGACGTAACCATAGCTATAATGCCGAGTACCAGAGTGTATTGTAATCTCTTGCCCATGGTTATCCCTTTCCTCCCGGAGCGGTCTGCCCTCCTCCCAAGAGTTTAGGCTGAGTGTACCTGTCTATTAGCGGTGTAACGGTGTTCATTAGGAGTATCGAGTAACATACCCCTTCCGGGTATGCCGCGTAAAATCTGATTAGCACGGTTAGCACTCCACAACCGACGCCAAAGATTGCCAGGCCCTTTGTGGTAAGCGGCGTGGTCACCATGTCGGTAGCCATAAAGAACGCGCCCAGCATCAGCCCGCCCGCCAGCACGTGATAGAAGGGGTCATTGGCCCAGGGGGCCGTTGTGCTTGCCGGCAGGACCTGTGACAGCAGGAAGACGGTCCCTATAAAGCCTACAGGTACCCTCCAGTCCACGTAACCCTTGTATATCAGGTATAGTCCGCCCAATATGAGTGCTATGGCCGAGGTCTCGCCGATACAACCGGGGACGTTGCCGGTAAGCATGTCCATATAGCTGTATGTCTCCCACCCCGGCTCCTTGAACAGCGGTGTGGCCCTGGTTACGGCGCCGACCAGATTCCCCTGCGCGTCCACCAGGTTTATATTGCTCAGTATGCCCGGATGGTCAAGAAAGCGCCAGTCGGAGTTGAGGGGCGCGGGATAAGCTATCTGTAAAAAAGCCCTGGCGGCAAGCGCGGGGTTCCAAATGTTGTTGCCCAGCCCGCCAAAGATGTGCTTCACTATCGCTATGGCGAACACGGCGCCTACCACAGGTATGTACCACGCCACGCTCGGGGGCAGCACGTAGGCCAGCAGTATCCCTGTTATAATGGCGCTTCCGTCAGTAACCGTAGAGGGTCTGCCCCTCAGTCTCTGGCAGAAAACTTCCGTAACGATGGCGGACGCCACGCACAGGAAGATGACTTGAAGGCAAAGGTAACCGAATATATAGACACCCACAAGACCCGCCGGTACCAAGGCGGCTATCACCGTCCACATTACCCTTGGTATGTCTTCGGGACCACGGATATGCGGGGACGTACTGACAATCAGCCCTAATCTTTCCGATGTCTCCGCCATTGAAGCGCTCCTCAGTTTTAAAGGTCTCCGTCTCTACGCGATGGAGTATCTTCCAAAAAAAAGAACTGTTCAGGTATAGCCGGTCGTTTATTTTGCGGCTACGACCTGTTTCGCGGCCTCTTCGGCCTTTTGTTTTGCCTGGGCGCGCGCCCTCTGCCTGCCCAGGTCAAATTTGGCCATCTTTATGAGGTGGACTATGGGTCTCCTGGAGGTGCATACGTACGTGCAACAGCCGCACTCCTTGCACTCCATGAGGTCGTACTCCATAGCACCCTGAAAGTTCTCGGCCTCACAGAATATGCTCAAGTAACTTGGGTTCAGTCCGTAGGGACAGGCCTCGATGCACTTCCCGCAGCGTATACAGGCGTGTGACTCCCAGGTCTCGGCCTCTCTCATGACAAGGATTCCACCCGTGCCCTTTACCGTGTTGCCGTCGGCGCTCTGCTGGGCTATACCCATCATGGGCCCGCCAAATATCAGCTTGTTCGCGTCCTCTTTCATTCCGGTCAGGGACAGCAGCGTCTCAACCGGCGTGCCCACCCGGGTGATAAAATTACCGGGGTCGTTAACGCCGTCGCCCGTAACCGTTACCACTCTTTGTATCAGGGGCCTCTTCCATTTTACGGCGTCATAGATTGCAAGCGTGGTGCTGATGTTATGTACCACGCAGCCCGCCTCTAACGGCAGTTGAGTGGGTTTGAACTCACGCCCCGTTATGGCCTTGATTAATTGATGCTCCGCTCCCTGGGGGTATTTCACCTCAAGCAGCACTACCTCTATGTTCGGGTCGTCACCGACAACGGAGCTGAGCTTTTCGTAGGCGTCCATCTTGTTGGCCTCTATGCCGATGTAGCCCTTGTTTACGCCCAGGCATTTTATGATGATGCGTAGGCCCTCGACGATTTCCCGGGTCTTCTCCAGCATCTGCCTGTAGTCACATGTGAGGTATGGTTCGCACTCCGCGCCGTTGAGTATTACGGTATCGACCGTCTTGCCGGGGGGCGGGCTCAGTTTCACATGGGTGGGGAACGTCGCCCCGCCCAGTCCCACGACGCCGGCCTCTTTTATCAGGTTTCTTATATCATCCGGTGAGAGCGCGTTTACGTCTGTCTCTTCGTTCAGGCCCGGCGCCCAGTTGTCGTCGTCGCCTCTGGCTATAACCATTGTCGGCGTGTTTGCGCCGGTAACCGGATGCGCCTTGAGGGTCATCGCCTTTACCTCACCGGATATCGGGGCGTGGACGTGGGCCGATATAAAGCCTGTGGCCTCTGCTATCCTCTGGCCTTTCTTAACCTTATCGCCCTTTTCCACGATGGGTTTAGCCGGCGCGCCTATGTTCTGGGCCGTCAAGACGTAGGCCGTCTCAGGCAGTGGCGCGGTGGTTATCTCTTTGTCTTTAGCGAGCTCTTTCCAGTCTGAAGGCGGATGTATTCCTCCGGCAAAACTCTTAAGACCTCCGGTTACGGCCATTGTGCTCTCCTATACTGCTGCTGTTATGTTATCTGTCAAGTGCCCTGTGTATCTGTCGAACCGCCTGTTTCAGGCGCAGTTCGTTTTCCACCAGGGCGAATCTAACAAAACCTTCACCGTTTTCACCAAAAGCGACCCCCGGCGATACAGACACCCGGGCCTCGTTGAGAAGCTTGTAGCTGAATTCCACCGAGCCCATGGAGCGGTACTTGTCCTTGATGGGCGCCCAGACGAACATGGCGGCCCTGGGCCTCTCTATCTCCCATCCTGTGCGCGACAGGCCGTCGCACAGGACGTCGCAGCGCTGCTGGTAAATGTGGGCCTGCTGCTCGGCGTATTTTCTGCAGTCCTTCAGGGCTATGATTCCGGCCACCTGTACGGGCGGGAATATCCCATAGTCATAGTATCCCTTTATCTTCGCCAGAGCGTTAACAATTTTTTGATTACCCACACAGAAGCCAAGTCTCCAGCCGGGCATATTATAGCTCTTTGAGAACGTGTTAAACTCTATGCCGACGTCTTTAGCCCCCTTGACCTGGAGGAAGCTGGGCGGCTTATAATTCCCAAACCCAAGGCAGCAGTACGCAAAGTCGTGTATGACTATAGTGTTGTATTTTTTTGCCAGGGCGACTATCTCTTCAAAGAAGCCGAGCTCCACGGTACGGCCGGTTGGGTTATGCGGGAAGTTCAGTATCAGCACCTTGGGCCTGGGATGAGCGGTCTCCATGGCGTGGGTGATGTGTCCCAGGAGCTCCTCTTCATCCGCCAGTGGGACGGTCACAAGTTTAGCCCCCGCCAGTTCCGGTCCGTGCAGATGGACAGGGAAAGCCGGGCTCGGCACAAGGGCCGTGTCCCCTTCTTCAAGCAGCGCCAGGCACAGGTGGGATATGCCTTCCTTCGAGCCGATAGTACAGACGACTTCGTTGCGCGGGTCAAGCTCCACGTCCCACTCCCTTTCGTAGAAAGCCGCAATCTCGCGTCTAAGGTGCGGTATGCCGGTGGCTGACACGCTGTAGCGGTGGTTCTTCGGGTCCTGTACCGCCTCACAAAGTTTTTCCACGATGGGAGGAGGTGTGGGATCGTTTGGGTTGCCCATGCCGAGGTCTATAATGTCGGTGCCCTGGTTACGTTTCTCGTATTTTAGTTGGTTGAGCCTTCCGAAAAGATAAGGCGGCAGGCGCTTTACGCGACCGGCGAACTCAATCGTAAACTCTCGGGGAATAGTTTCTAGTTTAGCGTTCTTCATGCCTGAAGGAAGGGGCTTAGTACGTAATAAGATATTTCTTTACCTCTGCCCGCTCTATTGTGCTGGACAGCCACGGCTTTAGTCTTTTCCGTATCTTTCTGCGCCTTACGATTTCTTCCAGTTCCGGTTTGGTTTCTTCAAAATCCTTTGAGCTTTTTTCCGTCCGGGACTGTATCTTTAGTATGTGGTAACCGTTTTCCGTTTTTATTATATTGCTGACCTGGCCTTCTTCCAGATGCGCGACCTTTGGACCAAAGACCCCTTCGTTGGGTCCAAACGGCCTCATCCTGCCCCCGGCGGCGGCAGAGAGGCGGTCTATGGATTCGTTTCTGGCCAAGGTTTCAAAGTCCGCCCCGGACGCGATTTTCTCCTTCATTCCCTCGGCCTCCTGTCTCGTGTTTACAACGACCTGAACGGCGTCTATCTTTGCGCCGTAGCGGTCCTCATACGCCGCTTCCAGGTCCTCCTCGGTCACCGTAACGGTGGTACCTACGACCTTTTCCGCCAGGAGTTCCACCTCCATCCCCTTTCTCAGGCGGGCGGACATCGTTTCTTTCATTTCGTCAAGGTCG
>JAUVQR010000220.1 GCA_030598065.1 Planctomycetota bacterium
AATCGTCAAACTGCTTCACCGGAGACTTAAAGAGGTACGCGCTGGCCTCAATGATAGGTCCGGACATCCCCCTGTCCAGGGCCACCTTGGCCGCCCTGATTGCGTCTACGATAACCCCGGCTGAGTTGGGCGAATCCTCCACGGATAGCCGCAATTCCATACTCATCGGCACCCCGCCAAACTGCTCCGCCTCAATCCTCAAGAAACAAAGCTTGTTGTCCTGAAGCCAGGGCACGTAATCGCTGGGGCCGATATAGACGTTCTCCTTGTCAATCGGGTTGCCGTTCATCTGGCTGGTTACCGCCTGTGTCTTGCTTACCTTCTTGCTCTCAAGTCTCGACCTGTCCAGCATGTTAAAGAAATCAGTGTTGCCCCCGACATTCAACTGGTAGGTACGCTTCAGCGGCTGGCCGCGGTCCTCAAACAGCTTCGCAAGTACCCGGTGTATTATCGTCGCACCGACCTGCGACTTAATGTCATCTCCGATAATTGGGAGTTCGAACTCCCTAAATCTATCCCCGTAACGTTTCGATACGAATACCGGTATGGCGTTTACAAAGGCCACTCCGGCCTCAAGGGCGCAGTCCGCATAAAAATACGAAGTCTTCTCGCTGCCAACCGGCAGAAAGTTGACCATAACATCAACCGAGGCCCTGCGAAGAACGTCCACAACGGCCTTTCTGGCCTCCGTCTTAGAACCATAAACGTTCTTCCTGGGCTTGAACCTCTTATCTTCTTCGAACGTCTCGTTGTGCGCGGGTATGCTGTCTATGATATACCCCATCGATACCGGAGTGCCAATGTGCGGCACGTCCTTATGAAAGACCTTGGTACAATTGGGTCGGGCAAATACGGCCTTGCTCAAGTCAAAACCGACCTTGCGCTCGTCTACGTCGAAGGCCGCCACGTAATCGATATCACAGGCGTAATAGCCGCCGAAGTTTTTTGTGATTAGTCCCGGTATGTCCGCGTCACTATCCGCATAGTAGAAGCGGCCCTGCACCAGTGAACTGGCACAATTACCGACACCCACAATTGCAGTTCTAATCTCGCTCATCTACACCCTCCTCATACTAATTGACCGTACGCACAGGAAAACTTTATTGCCATACCCTAAACATACGGGCGTATCTTAACTTAAGTCACTAAATGAGATATATAAAGTAGGGGATGTGCAAATGACAATAAAACTCATCCCCCATCAGGACTTACAAGAAAAGCTTTAGGCCTTACCCGAAAGCTGGCCTGTCGTTTGTGGAAGGGAGGTTCAGAACATTCATTGTTATTTTCCCTCCTCGGTCGGATTGTGCGAGCAACAAGACTATAGATGATTAGCCTGAATTGTAAAGCCTAAACTTGCGAAGGATGGACATCAACGACAAATTCGAGACATACAACGCATGGAAGCATGGCAGCATGGAACGGAGCCTCACTGCCACAACCCCCTGTCGAGGCTCCGGTACTGGATGGCCTCGGAGATGTGTGACGTACATATTTTTTTACTGCCCTTGCCATCAAGGTCGGCGATGGTGCGGGCTATCTTGAGTATCTTATTAAACCCCCTTGCAGATAGCCCAAGCTCCATCATGGCCTGATGGAGCAAGGTGTCGGTATCGGCGTCCAGCTCGCAAAATAACTTCACCTGCTTCCCCGACATCTGCGCATTGGTGCTGGCGCCGGCGCCTGTGTCTGTACCGGACTCAACACCGTCAAGCCGCCGTTGCTGCACCTCCCTCGCCTCCTTTACCCGGTCCCTCAATACAGCAGACGTCTCGCCCGTGTCACCCCCCTTGAGGTCCCTGCTCTCAAGGGCGGGTACCTCGATTTGGATGTCAATCCTGTCCAACAGGGGCCCCGACACCTTTGAGACGTATTTCTGTATCTGATGCGGTGTGCAGCGACATTCCTTCCTGGTGTGGCCGAAATAGCCGCACGGACAGGGGTTCATCGCACCGACCAGCATGACGTTGGACGGATATGTCACCGTGCTTGACGCCCTGGATATGGTTATCTGACCCGACTCCAGCGGCTGCCTGAGCGACTCAAGGGTGCTGCGGTCGAATTCGGGGAGTTCGTCAAGAAACAAGACGCCGTGATTCGACAGACTCAACTCGCCCGGCCTGGGGAACGTGCCCCCGCCCACCATTCCCGCCTCGCTTATGGTGTGATGCGGGGTGCGGAACGGCCTGGTAGCCACCAGAGAATGACCCCGGTCGACCATGCCGCAGACGCTGTAGACCTTGGTGGTTTCCAGTGATTCATGCGGCTGAAGCTTGGGAAGTATGGTCGGCAGTCTTTCCGCCAGCATGGTCTTGCCGCCGCCGGGAGGGCCTATCATAAGCACGTTATGGCCGCCAGACGCGGCTACCAGCAGCGCCCTCTTTGCGTGTTCCTGACCCTTGACGTCGGCAAAGTCTATGTCGTAAGAGGCCGACTCCTGAAAGACCTCCTCCAGGCTGAGCCTCAGAGGGTTTATGTTGAGCCGCCCGCCCAAGAACCCTACGGTATCGGTGAGCGAGGTTACGGGTATGACGTCGAGCCCGTCTACCACGGCCGCCTCCCGTGCGTTTGCGGCGGGCAGTATGATGCCACCGCAGCCATCCTCCCTGGCCTTCATAGCCATGGACAGGCACCCGTTTATCGGTCTTACGCGCCCGTCAAGGGCGAGTTCGCCCACAATCAAGAATTTATTAAGCTTCGGCGCCTCTATCTGCCCGCTGGAGACCAGCAGGCCGACGGCGATGGGCAGTTCGAAGGCGGGCCCTTCTTTCTTGCGGCTGGCCGGGGCCAGGTTGATGGTGATGTGGTCCATCGGGAAGCGGTAGCCGCTGTTAATCAGCAAATAGGTGGGCAATCGCAAGTGTCGGTATAGTATGTAGTTACTTACTGTGCCTACACTTAGCTTTCGGGTTTAGTCGGGTCTATTAGGATCTAGCTGGGTCTTTTAGGGCTTCGATGGACACCTGTGAAATGAAAGTTACGACAAGTTTGATAAACGCTTAGCAGGTATTACGACTTAATTTGTCCTAAATACTAACATTAAAACTGGACCCGCTTAAGGGGGGCAGGCCAAGTCTAACCTGCCGCCCCTTCGTCATCGCTAACGGCCCAAAGTAGGCAGTCACAGCCACTGCCCCACGTGGTGGCTCACATCTTCATTAAGGGCGGTGGGCGCCCACGTCC
>JAUVQR010000107.1 GCA_030598065.1 Planctomycetota bacterium
CTTCTGTTAAAAGATGAAGTGAAGGCTAGGATGGACAAGCTGCGAACAAGAGAACAAAATATTCAAACCCGCCTGGAAAGCATAGCGGCAGAACTTGATAACTTGCCAGACCCTTCCAAAGTCCGGCACCTTTCCAAACTAGGCATGCAAGTCTTGCATGATGCGACTACCAACAATCCAGCACTAATTTTCAAGAAATCCTACCAATGGAAACGCAACCTTGTAGAACACGCCTTCGCTGGAACGGACAGTCAAAAACAACGACTCGGTGTTTATGTATTTGAGACTGGAGACGAAAAACAGCCCTGGCAAATAGAGATTAGAGGCACACTTGAGAACACCCTTTTGGGCCTTCCACTGGATGATTTGTACCTCGAAGATGCCTTTCACTTAGACCCTGAATATACCGATATGTCCTTACGACTTAAGGAAATACGTTCTATGGCTAGTAACGTAAGAAGTTTAACGTCGTCTCGGCAATGCACATAACGGCCTCTGTGTACGTAAACGACGCGGAAGACGGGCTGATACAGGACATAGACGAGTGGCTTGAGGGACTGGCTCCGTGCGGCAAGGACTACCGTCATCACAGGACGGGTGAAGACAACGGTGATGCGCACCTGAAGAGCCGTTGATGCACCACTAAGTAACGGTGCCAATCACAAAGGGCGGCCTTGACCTCGGCCCCTGGCAGCAGGTCTATTACGCCGAATTCGACGGCCGTAGGAAGAAACGGGTCATCATAAAGGCCATTGGAGAATAATAATCTTTTCGGATAGCCGGGCAGGGGCGACCGGGCCTTTTAACCACCCTGACGCGCGTTTTAGATTGCAATTACGCACACGGAGCGGTATAAAAGACCGTAACGCAAAGAGGGTTTATTCTGGAGTAATTGACACCGGAAGGGCTAAACCGTAGCGGCGTGCGTCTGGTATACTGCTGTACGGCATACTACAAATGCCTCCGGAAAGTGAAACGTTTTCTATTAAAACAAACGTCTTCCCTTAGCAGGTACAATATACGTAAAATACCATGTTAATCTCTACAACAATATTATCTGTGCGGCGCGACGGCGCCGTGGCCATCGGCGGCGACGGCCAGGTGTCAATGCAAAACACCATACTTAAACACGATGCCAGGAAGGTCCGCCGGTTATACCACAACAAGGTAGTCGTAGGCTTTGCGGGCGCGACCGCGGACGCGTTCGCATTGATGGAACGATTTGAGTCAAAGCTCGAACAATTCCAGGGCAATATCCCAAAAAGCGCCCACGAACTGGCCAAGGACTGGAGGACTGACAGGATACTGAGGAGACTGGAGTCGCTTCTGGTTGTCGTAGACAAGGACACCTCACTGTTGATATCCGGCAGCGGCGACGTTATCGAGCCGAGTGACGGCATAATAGGCGTAGGTTCCGGTGGCCCCTTCGCAACGGCCGCAGCCAGGGCCCTGCTTGAAAACACGGACCTTAGCGCCAGAGAGATAGTAGAGAAATCGCTGAAAACCGCCGCGGGTCTCTGTGTGTTCACCAACAACAATCTGGTGATAGAGGAGATAAAGTAGTGCAGGAACGCACCCCACGCGAGATTGTTAACGAACTGGACAAGTACATCGTTGGCCAAAAGGACGCCAAGCGGGCCGTGGCGATAGCCATCAGGAACCGCTGGAGGAGGCTGCAACTGGGGCCAGAAATCAGGGAAGAGGTCCTGCCCAAAAACATCATTATGATAGGCCCGACAGGCGTAGGCAAGACGGAGATAGCCCGCAGGCTGGCCTCGCTGGTAAAGGCCCCGTTCCTGAAGGTCGAGGCCTCCAAATACACCGAGGTAGGGTACATGGGAAGAGACGTAGAGTCTATGATAAAGGACCTGGTGGAGATATCGGTCAACATGGTGAGGAGTGAAAAGATAGACGAAATGCGGCCCGTCGCGGAAGAACGCGCCGAAGAGCGCCTCCTCGACCTGCTGCTGCCACCGCCGCCAACAAGACACGGCCCGGGGGAAGGCGAAGATGGAGGGGGTGAAGCGGGAGGAGGGCCGGCAGAAGATACCCACCATGATAAGACCCGGGAAAAATTCAGGATGATGCTACGTGACGGCAAGCTGGAGGGGCGTACGGTAGAGATTTCGGTGCAGGAGAAGCCGATGATGGTACAGGGGATGGTAGCCGGCACCGAGGAACTGGGCATGGACTTCCAAAACATGCTTGAGAGGATACTTCCCACCCGCACTCAGACAAAGAAACTTTCCGTGAGAGAGGCGCGCAACTTGCTTACCCAGCAAGAGGCCGAAAAGGCCATCGACAAAGAAGGGGCCGCTCAAGAGGCGGTGGAAAGGACCGAGAACTCAGGGATAATATTCATAGACGAGATTGATAAGGTTGCGGGGCGGGAGTTAGGACGCGGCCCGGACGTCTCGCGCGAGGGGGTTCAGCGCGACATGCTGCCCATAATCGAGGGTACGACCGTCATTACCCGGCACGGCATGGTCAAGACGGACCGTATACTCTTCATCGCGGCCGGCGCATTTCACGTCTCAAAGCCCTCAGACCTCATACCCGAGATTCAGGGCCGGTTCCCGATTAGAGTAGAACTCGAAAACCTCACCAAAGAAGACTTCGTAAGAATCCTTCAGGAGCCCAGAAACGCGCTTCTGAAGCAGTACGCCGCGTTGCTCGAAACGGAGGGAATGAAGATAACATTCGAGGAGGACGCCGTAAACGAGTTGGCTGAGATAGCTACGAAAGTCAACATGCGTACCCAGAACATCGGCGCGCGCAGACTGCACACGGTAATGGAGAAGCTTCTTGAGGACGCCTCCTTCGATGCGCCTGACACGGACCACAAAGAACTCAAGATAGACGCTAAATACGTGAGAGAAAAACTAGAGCCTATAATGAAGGACGAGGACCTGAGCAGATATATACTATAAGGCGTCTGAAAAGGTCATACCGCCGACTTCACCACGAGACGGACGACTTGAACTCAAATCTTTTTTCCTCAAAAATTCTCATACATTAACTGTAGGGTGCGTCTCGACGCATCATGAGGTTGCCGCAGGATTTTAACCCTGCGAAATAAACGTGCCGCATGGCTTCACCCCTGGAGCACCCACTGTGATTTTCAACGATATTACCCCAGTCTCTAATAGAAATGAAAAAACGCAAAGCCCCTCTTTCGCATGCACTTGACATAAAATTTCCCAGGAACTATTATCACCTGTTCCAATAGACATCTTAATTTCAGCCAGGGAGTGAATGATGATTGGAGTTGACGAGGCATACCGGATTATTCAGGAGAACGTCAGCGCGCTGCCGCCCAGGACGGTGGGCATAAAGGAAGCGGCGGGGTACTGTCTTGCAGAGGATGTTGTCTCGGACATTGACATGCCTCCATATGAGAAGTCCGCCATGGACGGCTACGCGGTGATTGCCGAGGACGCCGTCCCGGGCGCGGAACTGGAGATGATAGAGAACATCGCGGCCGGGTATGTGCCGACCAAGACGGTTAGAAGGGGCCAGGTCTCAAAGATAATGACAGGGGCGTCAGTCCCTCCGGGCGCGGATTCGGTCATAAAGGTGGAGGAAACCGAGGCCCTCGGCACCGGACGCGTGAGACTCCTCAAGGAGGTCAAATGGGGAGCGAACATATGCATAACGGGCGAAGACTTCAAGGCGTGTGACATCGTACTAAAAGAAGGAAAGGAGCTGAGGCCGCAAGAGATAGGCGTCCTCGCCATGGTCGGGGCGAAAAGAGTCAAGGTGTTCTCCACACCAAGGCTGGGCATCATATCGACCGGAGACGAACTGGTCGGCATAAATAAAAAGCCCAGAGCCGGGCAGATAAGAGACAGTAACAGCTACAGCCTGTACGCCCAGGCCGTCCAGACCAGGGCCCACGTAGAACTGTTGGGCAGCGCCAGAGACAAGAAGATCGAAATACTCTCCCTTCTAAAGAAGGGCCTCAGGCGGGATATAGTCCTGCTGACA
This sequence comes from Planctomycetota bacterium, assembly GCA_030598065.1. GTDB lineage: Bacteria > Planctomycetota > Brocadiia > Brocadiales > Bathyanammoxibiaceae > Bathyanammoxibius. The sequence continues at coordinate 3,988 of JAUVQR010000107.1, forward strand.
GGTGGCGTGTCCGTTGGTGAATATGACATCGTGGTCGACGTCCTTCAGGAGGCCGGTGTCGAGATTTTTTTCCACAAGGTTGCGCTGCGCCCCGGAAAGCCCATCGTCTTCGGGAGAAGCAAACAGACACTGGTGTTCGGTCTGCCCGGAAACCCCGTGGCCACTTACGTAAACTTCGAGCTATTCGTCAGACCCACCATACGCAGGATGATGGGCTTTGAAGACGAAAACGCACAGCGGATGGTAATAAAGGCGGAGCTGGAGGTGGATATAGCCCGGAAGAGGACGCGCAGGGAATACAGGCCCGCATGCCTTCGGATGGATAGCGGGAGGTTCTACGTGGCCCCGGTCGAATGGCACGGCTCGGCGGACCTCCTGGGGGCGACAAGGGGCAACTCGCTGCTGATACTCCCTGAAGACAAGAACCCTCTTTCATCCGGTGATGAGGTGGATGTAATGGTCACCGGAGAATTCTAGCCCACCTGAGCCATCAACGATAAATCGTGACCAATAATAAAGACATCGCCCAAGACCAAGGTACGCCCCTGAAATGGACGTACTTTTCATGGAAGGACATCCTTGCGGCAGGCCTGACAATCCTCCTGCTGACCCTCTCATACCCTGATGCGGACATGGGACACTTCGCGTGGATTGCCCTGCTTCCGTGGTTGGTGCTTATCGGCACAAGGGAGTCTCCTCCCGTTGTGGCGTCGTTTCTTATCGGCGCGGTGTTCTTCATATACAATTCCTCATGGCTAGGCTACGTGACCTACCCCGGCTGGCTGGGGCTGAGTCTGTATCAGACAATGTACTTCGTGGCCTTTGCCGTCGCCTGCAGCTTTGTGTACAGGACGCTCAGAATCCCCCTCTTTCTCTTTGCGCCGTTTCTCTGGGTCGCGCAGGAGTACCTTCGCAGCTTCGTGCTCTCAGGGTTTCCCTGGTTCTTCCTTGCACACACACAATACAGCTATCTCTCCATCATACAGATGTCTGACATAACCGGCGCCTACGGTGTGTCATTCATCGTCGTCATCATAAACGCATGCTTTGCCGACGGCATCCTGCGCTGGCTTGGCGGGAAAAAGCCTCACATGCCGGTCACACTTGCCTTTGCCATCTCGCTTGTGCCCCTTTCCTACGGGATGTTCAGCCTGGCCGGGCTGCAAATTGAAGAAGGGCCTCGTCTCAGCCTGATACAGGGGAACATCCCCATGTCCCTAAAAATGGACAGGAGCCTCAGGCAGAACGTGGAGAACTTGAACAAGTACCTTGAGCTGTCGAGGCAGATAGAGCCGGCCGGGGTGGACCTCGTGGTATGGCCCGAGACGTCGACTCCCGGGCTGCTAAACATAGACCCTGGCCTGTTTGGCAGGGAGATAGACAGACTGAGCCAATCCTCCATATCTGAGCTGGCCAAGAACCTACACACCAACCTGCTGATAGGGGGGATAGCCTTGGACCCAGACAGCGCAGTGAAAGAAGACAAGGTCTTCTACAACAGCGCCTTCTTTTATAAACCCGACGGCACGCTTACGGAGAGATACGACAAACTCCATCTGGTGCCGTTTGGTGAGTACACGCCGCTAAAGGACTACTTCCCGTTCTTGAGAAGGATGGTCCCATACCAGACCGGATTGACACCCGGAACTGACTGGCACCTGTTCAACCTTGAGTGTCAGGACCTCAGAAAATTCCGGTTTGCCACCCTTATCTGCTATGAGGACACCATTCCGCAGGTTGTCAGGCGGTTTAAGCGGCTGGGGGCGGACTTCATGATAAATATCACCAACGACGGATGGTTCGGAGACAGCGCGGAACTGGACCAGCACCTTGCCATCATGGTGCTCAGGGCGGTAGAGAACCGCGTGGGGATAGTCCGCGCC
>JAUVQR010000344.1 GCA_030598065.1 Planctomycetota bacterium
CCCGCACCACCGCTGCCGCTCCGGACGGAAAAGTCCTCCAGGATTACCGGATAACGGGACTCCAGCACCTCAGGGTCGGTCAGCCGCGAATTGGTCATGTTTGATTGCACCGCGCTGCACCCGTCAAAGTCCTTACCGGCGCCCGTGCCACCCGCCAACGTCTCATAATACTGGAAGTAGTCGTTCCCGAAGCTGAAATTGTTCATCGTGCCCTGCGAGGCGGCCATAACCCCCAGCGCGCCATAGAGGGCGTTGACTATGGCCTGCGAGGTCTCTACGTTGCCGCCGGCGACCGCCGCGGGGTAGGACTGGGAGAGCAGTCTGCCATCTTCGATAATCAGTTCCAGGGGCCTAAGGCACCCTGCGTTTAAAGGGATTTCGTCCGCAACAAGCGTGCGAAATACATATAGAACGGCGGCCTTACAGACCGACCTTGGGGCGTTGAGGTTGTACTTGCTCTGTCTTGATGTGCCGGTAAAATCAACGGTCGCCTTCTCCTGTTTCTTGTCTATTATAATAGAAACACGGATAACGCTCCCGTCGTCCATTGGATATTCAAACCTCCCGCTATGTAGTCTTTTAATCGCCTTACGGACGGTGGATTCCGCATTTTTCTGTATATAGTCCATGTATACGTTGACCACGTCGAGCCCGTACTTATCCAACAGTTTCATCAGCTCCCTCACGCCGGTCTCATTGGCCGCCAGCTGGGCCTTTATGTCGCTGACATTCTGGTCCGGGTTTCTTGCGGGATATTCCCCCCCGGTCAACACGTCCCTGATGTCCTTTTCAAGAAATCTGGCGCCTTCTACCAGCTTCATGCCGTCTATCAGCACCCCTTCCTCATCAATAGAAGTACTCAGGGCGGGCATGGAGCCGGGTGTGGCGCCGCCCACGTCCGCATGATGGCCGCGGGAGGCCACGTAAAACATGGGTTTATCTGTTTCATCAATAAATACCGGGGTAATGACGGTGATGTCCGGCAGGTGTGTGCCTCCATTGTAGGGGTTGTTGGTGACGTAGGCGTCGCCGGGTTCTATTTTATTATCATATTTTTCAATGACGGCAAAGACGCTGTCGCCCATAGACCCCAGATGGACGGGCACGTGGGGGGCGTGCGCCACCAACTCCCCGTTGGAATCAAATATGGCGCACGAGAAATCGAGACGTTCTTTGATGTTGACCGAATAACTGGTGTTCTCCAGATTCACCCCCATCTGCTCGGCAATGGACGTGAAGGCGTTGTTGAAGACCTCCAATAATATGGGGTCCGGCGCCGTGCCGCCGTGGGGACGGGCTATCTGGCACGCTATCGTGCGTTCCAGCAGCAAGTTACGATTGTCTGTCATGAGTGCCTGCCAGTTTTTTTCAACTATCGTGGTGCTCATGTCTTCGACTATGATGGCTGGACCGTCCACCTTACCGCCGGGCGCAATGTCCTTACGGTCAATAACCGGGGCGTCCACCACCGCTCCACCCGTAAACAATCTTGCGAATCTCTCTGCCCCTTTCCCCATCTCTTGAACCCCTGATTCACCGGCAGCCTCATACTCATACCCCGCAGCCGGCGGCAATATGCCCTCAAGAACACCC
>JAUVQR010000357.1 GCA_030598065.1 Planctomycetota bacterium
GGTCACTGTCTTAATGCCGGCCCTCTTAAGAACTTCCTCGCATACGTCAGGCAGGTTGTCCGCTATCAATACTCTTGTATTCTTGGTTGTCTTTGTCATCACTTAAAAAATAATAGCTCGTAAGGGCCTAAGACTCAAAAATAAAGGCAGCGGCCAAAAAAAACGGGAGACCGCTGCCTGACTTGCGTTTATTCTTGCCGCACAGGGGACCTCAGCACTACACATCACCTTAAGAGTATACACCATTGCGGATTACAGTCAAATCCAATTTCCATGCCAGATGCCACCCTTACCCGCTACAACTTCACCGCTTGACCTGTATCCCGTGTTCGTGCTATATTCGCCCTGTAAGTACTTTCCACAGAAAGAAGTGTATGATGCGAGGTCAAAGAAAGTTTGGCAGGGTCGTTGCCGTCTGCATAAGCGAGAAGAAGGGCACCCAGAAAGAGGACGTCCGCAAGGTAACGCTGGTTAAGGACTCCGGCATTCAGGGAGATGCCCACGCCGGCCCCGGCCACCGGCAGGTGAGCCTCCTGGCGCTCGAAAGCGCTAACGTAATGAAGGATAAGGGGTTAGACATAGACGCTGGCGACTTTGGCGAAAACATCGTGACCGAGGGATTAGACCTCAAGCACATCATCCCGGGGACAAAGCTCAGGGTCGGCAAAGAGGCCCTGCTGGAGATTACCCAGATTGGAAAGGAATGTCACGACCGCTGCGCCATCTACTACAAGGCCGGAGACTGCATAATGCCGAAAGAGGGCATCTTTGGCACTGTGCAGGCCGGCGGTGTCGTGCGGATAGGGGACGAGGTAGAGATACTTGATTGAATCCCTATGGAGGTTGACTTGAGCGCACACGGACATCACGACAATCACCAACATCACCATCACAACGAACACCATGAGACCGTGCATATAAGGGCGGGTATTCTGACCATGAGCGACAAGGGCTCGAGGGGTGAGAGAGAGGACAAGAGCGGGGCGGTAATCAAAGAAATCCTCGGCGAGATAAACGCGGAGATACCCCTGTACGAGGTAATACCCGACGAGATGGAATTGATTACAGAGAAGCTTAATGAGTGGAAGGGCCAGGTCAACCTTATCCTTACAACCGGCGGGACCGGCGTCGCACCCAGAGACGTTACCCCGGAGGCGACCCGTGCCGTGCTAGACAGGGAACTACCGGGATACCCCGAGGCTATGCGCATGGAGAGCCTACGCATAACGCCCAGGGCCATGGGCACACGGGCCGTTGCGGGTGTGGCGGGCCAATGCCTTATAGTGAACCTGCCCGGCAGCCCGAAGGCCGTTGAGGAATGTCGACGGGTCATACTGCCCGTCATCCCACACACCATCGCCGTCATACAGGGCAACGTGGACGAGTGCGCA
>JAUVQR010000137.1 GCA_030598065.1 Planctomycetota bacterium
CCACCTGGGCGCCGCCCGCCTTCAGCGTTCTGACGAGGTTTGCCGTCTCAGCCGTTACGTGGAGGCATGCGGAAATCTTTAAGCCGTCGAGGGTTTTTTCCTTCTCAAAGCGTTCTTTTATCAGTTGCAAGACAGGCATATCACTGTTCGCCCACGCTACCCTGCGCTTTCCTTCAGGTGCGAGTTTCAGGTCCTTGACGTCGTGCTTCATGCAGTGATTGCCTCCTCCTTTATGCCGGTCTCGCGCTTCAGGGCCGCTATCATGTCAGTTTTTTCCCAGGTAAAGTTCTTGCCCACGCGGCCGAAATGTCCGTACTTTGCGGTATCCCGGTATATCGGCCTTCTGAGGTCTAACCTTTCTATGATGCCTGAAGGAGTGAGGTTAAAGACCTTCTCGACCGCCTCGGCCAGCTTGTCTTCAGGGATTTTTGCCGTGCCTTCGCAGTGTACGAGTACGCTGGTCGGTTCGGCCACACCTATGGCATACGAGAGTTGCACCTCGCATCTGTCCGCAAGGCCGGCGGCTACCACGTTCTTCGCAACGTGCCTGGCGGCATAGTGTGCGCTTCGGTCAACCTTTGTCGGGTCTTTCCCCGAGAAGGCGCCACCGCCGTGTCTCGCCCTTCCTCCATACGTGTCTACGATTATCTTACGGCCTGTCAGGCCACAATCCCCCTTGGGACCTCCCACCACGAAGCGCCCCGTGGGGTTGACGTGGATGATGGTCTTGTCGTCGAAATACTTTGCCGGGATTACCTTTTTTATGACCTTCTCTACCATGTCTCTCTTGATGGTGGCCTGGTCAACGTCTTCAGAGTGTTGTGTGGAGACTACCACGGTATGCACCCTGATGGGGCGATGTCCCTCGTATTCCACCGTGACCTGCGACTTGCCGTCCGGCCTCAGATACTTTAGCTCGCCGCTATCTCTAAGGCGCGCCAGTTCCTCCACCAGCTTATGCGCCAGCACTATGGGGAGGGGCATGAGCTCAGGCGTCTCGTTGCAGGCATACCCTATCATCATACCCTGGTCGCCGGCGCCGAGACTTTTGTTCTCACCCTTTCTCTCGTCCACTCCGAGGGCAATGTCGGGAGACTGTCTGTCAAGGCACGTGATGACCGCGCAAGTATGGCAGTCGAAGCCCATGGCGCTGTCCGTGTACCCGATTTCCTTTATTGCCTGTCTCACCGTGGCCGGTATGTCCAGGAGGGCGTCTGTTGTTATCTCGCCGGCTACGAGAACCAGTCCTGTCTTGACCAACGTCTCACACGCTACCCTTGCGTAGGGGTCCTTTTCCAGGATGGCATCCAAAATGGCGTCGGACACCTGGTCGGCTATCTTATCGGGATGTCCTACGGCAACTGATTCAGATGTAAACAAATGTCTGTCTTTTCTCATCTATCCATACGCTCCCTGTTAAATTTTTTTTTAATACCTCAATACTTCTAGGCGTGGCACCCTTTTGACTTAATACGGTCTCACGTGCCCTAATGCCCATTTGTTTTGACCCCTGCGGGTCATTAAGTATCTGCTTTACGGTACCCAGAAGCTCCTCTTCGTTGTGCACCATCTTAACAGCATCCGCCTCCAACAGCAAGTGCATCTCTTCCTCAAAATTGGTCATATTGGGGCCGAAGACCGTGGGCCTTGCTAAGGCCGCCGGCTCCATAATGTTCTGACCCCCCACCCCCAGCAGGCTTTTTCCTACGAAAACGCAGTCTGCCAGGGAATATATGCTGGTCAAATCCCCTATCGTGTCTATCAGTACCACCGTTTCGCCCGGTTCGAAGTCTAGGCTTTCTTTCCCGTCCAGGGTCGATTTCCTTACGGGGCTAAGCCCCAGGTTCTTTATGTATCCTTCTACCTCATTGGCCCGTTCTATGTGGCGCGGAGCCAGTATCAGCCTCAACGTGGGGATGGTGCGCCTAAGGGTCTTAAAGACCCTCAGCAAGAGCTCTTCTTCTCCGGGATGTGTGCTGCCGCCAACGAGCACCGTGTCCTCAGGGCGTATCCCAAAAGACCGCCTTAACGCCTCCTTTGCCGCTTCAGGGACGTCTACAGGCAGATTATCGTACTTCATATTGCCGGTGACCAGTACCCTGTCTTCTGGTATGCCCAGTTCGAGGAACCGGGAGGCATCGGTCCGGGTCCGGGCACAGTAGGTGTTACCGGTGCAGCAAAGGCTCCTGCTGAACGCCCCGGACAGGACCTGCATGACATTCAAGAACCGCCGGGATTTTTCCGATATCCTTCCGCTGACCAGCACCACGGGGACGTCCGTCTTATAGGCCTCGACCAGGAAATTCGGCCAGATTTCAAGTTCCACCAACACTATGCAGTCGGGTCGCAACCGCGCGAAGGCCTTCCGGACTACCCAGCTGAAATCGAGCGGGAAGTAAACGATCTGCCTTCCCTCAAATTTCTTCCTGGCATTGGCGAAGCCGGTGTCGGTGGAGGTGGAGATTACAATGTCCCAATCGGGATATTCCTCTGCCAGGGCTTCTATCAGCGCCGAGGCGGTATTTACCTCACCCACCGATGCGGCGTGCACCCAGAAGCACGGCTTATCGCCCTCTCGCGCGGGAAGCCAGCCCAGCCTCTGGGGCAGGCCCGAACGGAAACGCCTGCCGGTAAGCATCTTGGCCAGGATATAGGGCGAAGCCAAGAGGGTGGCTGCTACATAGAAAAAATCAAAGATGGCTGGCATAGGCTATTTACCGCAACACTGTTTATATTTTTTCCCGCTGCCGCAGGGACACGGCTGGTTTCTTCCCACCTTGGCGCTCACACGGATGGGCTCCGTCCGCCTCTCCTGCTCGGCGGTTGCGGTCGCCGCTTGCGCTTGCGGCTTTCTGTCTATAAGTCCCGCGTCCTGATAGACAAAGTTTTCGACGTTCCACACCTTGTGGGCCATTCGGGTGGCCTCTTTTTCTATCTTTATCTTGAACAGGAGGTCGGTCAGCTCCTCTCTTATGGAGGCCATCATGTTCTGGAACATCTCAAAGGCCTCGCGTTTGTACTCAATCTTGGGGTCCACCTGCGCATAACCCCTGAGGCCGATGCCGCTCTTGAGGTTGTCCATCGCGTAGAGGTGGTCTTTCCACTTTGAGTCCACCTTTTCCAGGATGAGGAACTGCTCCAGTCTCCTGGCATAGTCTTCCCCTATCTCGGTCTCCCGCTGCCGGTAGAGCTCGGCGGCCTTTTCCAGGAGGAACTTCTCTGCTTCTTCCCGGGGTTTGCCGGTGAGTTGTTCCGGGCCAAGCTCCGCACCGAACTTCTGACCAAACCATTTAGCCAGTTCCTTCGTATCCCATTCTTCTTCGTTATCCTCAGGCAGGCAGTAGTCCGTGTTGTCCAGTACGCAGTCCTCTATCATCTGTAACACGTCATTTCTCAGGTCTTTTCCCTCGAGACACCTCTGCCGCCACTGGTAGATGGTCTTACGCTGTTCGTCCATAACCTCGTCGTATTCCAGGAGGTGTTTGCGGATATCGAAGTTGTGCTCTTCGACCTTCTTTTGGGCGCGTTCTATCGCGTTGCTGACCATGCTGTGCTCGATGGCCATACCCTCTTCCATGCCGAATTTCTGCAGGAGTGAGCTCACCCTGTCTGAGGCGAAGATACGCATAAGGTCGTCGTCAAGCGCGACGTAGAACCTTGAGGAACCGGGGTCGCCCTGCCTGCCGGAACGCCCGCGGAGCTGGTTGTCTATACGCCTGGCCTCATGCCGCTCGGTGCCGAGGACGTGCAGCCCTCCCTTATCGGCCACCCCTTCACCGAGCACGATGTCCGTACCCCTGCCGGCCATGTTGGTGGACACGGTGACGTGGCCTCCCTGCCCGGCCTTCGCTATGATATGGGCCTCACGTTCGTGGTGTTTGGCGTTCAAGACCTCGTGTTGAATACCGTTGCGGTTCAACATCTCGCTCAGCATCTCAGACTTTTCTATGGACGCGGTGCCTACCAGCATGGGCCTGCCCGCCTCGTGAATCTCCTGAATCTCCTCGACGATGGCCTTCCATTTCTCCTTCTGGGTCCTGTAGATCCTGTCGGCGGCGTTCTCTCGTTTCAGGGGTTTGTTGGTGGGTACGACCACCACCTGAAGCCCGTAAATCTTGTCAAACTCCATCGCCTCGGTGGATGCGGTACCTGTCATGCCGGCGAGTTTGTTGTACAGCCTGAAGTAGTTCTGGAGGGTGATGGTCGCCAGCGTCTGGTTTTCTTCTTTTATTTTGAGATGCTCCTTGGCCTCCACGGCCTGGTGCAGGCCGTCGCTCCATACCCTTCCGTCCATGAGTCGGCCGGTAAATTCATCGACGATGATAACCTGACCGTCTTTTACTATATAGTCCGTGTCTCTCTTGAAGAGGTGATGCCCTCGCAGGGCCTGCTCGATGAAGTGGGGCCACTCCATGTTCTCCTCGGTGTACATGCTGCCCACGCCCAGCTGGCTTTCAACCTCTTCCACCCCGGCATCGGTAAGGTGCGTCTGTTTTTCCTTTTCCTTTATCTCAAAATGCCTGTCTTTCTTGAGGCGTCGCGCCACACGGTCTGCAACAAAATAGCGGTCGGTGGACTCCTCGGCGGGACCGGATATTATAAGAGGCGTTCTGGCCTCGTCTATAAGGATGCTATCCACCTCGTCAATTATGGCGTAGTTGGGCTTCTTCTGTACCTGCTCTTCCGCGCTGGTTCGCATATTGTCCCTTAAATAGTCAAAGCCAAACTCGTTGTTGGTACCGTAGGTGACGTCACACTGATAGGCCGCCTTCTTTTCCGCGTAACTTTGATTGCCCTGGATCGCGCCCGCCGTCATGCCCAGAAACTCAAACACGGGTCCCATCCAGTCGCGGTCCCTCTTGGCCAGATAATCGTTTACCGTGACGACGTGAACGCCGTTGCCGCTGAGGGCGTTCAGGTATGCCGGCAGTATGGCGACCAGCGTCTTGCCCTCGCCGGTGGTCATCTCCGAAATCTTTCCCTGGTGGAGGACGATTCCGCCCAATAACTGCAC
>JAUVQR010000353.1 GCA_030598065.1 Planctomycetota bacterium
GCTATGTAACTACGGATTCCTTGCCGCTCTTGACGTCGTTGAATATCTCGTTGGCATCCTGCGCGGTGGCCTTCTTGTGGATAATGGCGTGCAGGGCCTTGGCCATGGCGACGGGATGAGGGTGTTGCCAGATGTTCCGGCCCAGATTCACGCCGATGGCGCCCTTCTGCATGCCGTCATATACGAACTCGAACACCGGAAGTTCGGTATCAAACTTGGGCCCGCCCGCGATAACTACCGGCACAGGGCAGCCGTTCGTGACCTTGTCAAAATCCTCACACCAGTAGGTCTTCACCACCTTCGCGCCAAGTTCTGCGGCTATACGGCAGCACAGAGACAGATAACGCGCGTCTCTCTTCTCAAGTTCCTTGCCGACGGCGGTAACCGCCATCACGGGGATTCCGTATTCCTCGCACTCATCCACCAGCTTGCCCAGGTTCAGCAGGGTTTGACGTTCGTATTTGCTGCCGATAAAGACGGACATGCCCACCGCCGCCACGTTGAGCCGAACGGCCTCTTTTACCGACGTGGTAAGCCCCTCGTTGGCCAGGTCTCCGCCGACCACGCTGGTTCCGCCGGACACACGCAAGATAACCGGCTTACTCTTTGCCGGGTCTATTGCCGCGCGCAGCACGCCCCTGGTAACGAAAAGCGCGTCTGCATACCTGATAATCGGCTTAATCGTCTCTCCCGGCCTTTCAAGCTGGCTTGTGGGTCCAAGAAAGTAACCGTGGTCTATCGGCATGAACATGCAGTGACCGTCCGGTTTTATCAGTTGCGCCAAGCGGTTTTGCATTCCCCAGTCCATCACTAAACCTCCTCAGTTTGTTTGAATCGGCGGTAACGGTAAAAGGAGACGCCGTGTCCCGTGCCGCCTCTTGCTCGATACCGTGTCATGTTGATACTTATTCTTCAGATTATTTACGTTCTTAATGTTTTTCAGGCCGTACGACCAGATATCCATTTTCTATCAGCCAGTGGTGAAACTCATACGTGGTGCGTATACAGGCGGTCTGGCACCTCTTGCGTATGTTTTGATACCCTTCAGACCCCTCCGGCTGGGCGTCCAGCTCTAACTGTACCGGGCATTTCGTCGCTTTACAATACTCCCTGCGTTTGTAGTCTATATATCCCTCGAGAGACATGGCCTTGTTCCTTCAACACGTGTGGATTTTTGCTAAAACCCCTGCAGATTCCCAGGCCTGTAAAGGCTCAGGATAAGGTAGATTGCGCAATTTCTACCACACAACCAAAATGGTGTCAACGTCAAAATGACCGTTACGCACGCTCATTGACTCCACGCTCAGGATGCTGTTATAATCCGGGCATAAGGCCCTCATGCCGACAACCATGGATACCCGGGAATAGCCCATCTTGAAGAAAACCCTACTCGACTGCCTGCGAAGCCACATAGGTAACTGGCGGACGACGCAAGACTTGAAACAGCAGAC
>JAUVQR010000132.1 GCA_030598065.1 Planctomycetota bacterium
ACAGGCTGCCTGCAAAGGTCTGTTGTGAGCAAGACATAAAGCCTTGCCTTGTCAATGTACCTTCGCAGGTTCTTACCGTCTTTGTCAATCCACATCTTATAGAGGCTATCATTATCATAATATAGTTTTTCCTTCAAGTTTTTTATCAAAGGCACTTACGCGACGCAATAACCGGAAGATTCCTTGCCGCAAGCGGCCGGCCGCTTGCGGCAAACAGAGGCTATTGACTGGCCGACCAGTGATGCTATAATCGACTTATGCATGGAAATGCCGGAAATGCCGGAAATGCCGACAATCTTCACTCGTGGGGCATACCTGTCCAACCCTACCCATCATATTACCGTTATGCGGGGAGATGAGAATTAACGTCAACCGGGGAACATCGTCCTATGTCCGAGATTAAGCACGAGTGTGGACTCTTCGGTGTCTACGGATCCCCTGATGCCGTGGAGCAGGTGTATTATGGGCTTTATTCCCTCCAGCATCGTGGCGAGGAGAGCGCCGGCATAGCCTCTACCGACGGCAGTGTCATTGCCTGGCACAAGGGGATGGGGTTGGTAAGCAGCGTGTTCAGCCCACAGATCCTCAAGCGCATCAGGAATCCCTCCGCTATCGGACACGTCCGCTACTCTACCATAGGCAAGAGTGAGTGGCAGAACGCCCAGCCCCTGGTGGCCCAATACTCGAGGGGCCAGGTGGCGGTTGCCCATAACGGCCAACTCGTTAATACCAAGCAACTTAGGGATTCACTTGAAAGAAGCGGGGCCATATTCCAGACCCAGGCCTCCAGCACCGTCCAGTGCACCAGCGATAGCGAAGTAATCCTGCACCTTATGGCAAGGCCGGAGTATCGTGATAACCTTTCCGGACTGCTAAGAGACCTGAAAGGCGCGTTCTCGCTCCTAATACTCACGCCGGATGAGTTGATAGCCGCCAGAGACCCCAACGGCTTCAGGCCCCTGTGCATAGGCCGGCTTAAGGGCGGCTACGTCATAGCGTCGGAGACCTGCGCCTTCGACCAGGTCGGCGCGGATTATCTGAGAGACGTGGCCCCCGGAGAGATAGTATATATAGACAAGAACGGTCTGCGGTCAGAGACCTTTGCCCCTGCAAAGCCGTCGTATTGTGTGTTTGAGCTGATATACTTCTCCAGGCCGGACAGTAAGATTTACGGTGAAAACGTCCACCTTGTACGTCAGAAGTTGGGCGCCAAGCTGGCCGAGGAGTGCCCGGTGGACGCGGATATTGTTGTGCCCGTGCCCGAGGGCGGGACTTCCGCCGCGATGGGCTATTCTCAGGCATCGGGGATTCCACTCGAACGCGGCTTTGTGCGTAACCATTATGTGGGCCGCACCTTTATCCAGCCCCAGTCGGGCCAGCGGCAGAAGAAGGTGGAGGTCAAGCTTAACGTCATATCAGACGTGGTCACCGGCAAGAGGGTGGTGGTGGTGGACGACTCAATCGTACGGGGGACCACTTCCAAGAGTCGCTTCAGTCAGTTGAGAAGGGCCGGGGCGAAGGAGATTCACGTAAGGATTAGCTGTCCGCCACACAGGTATCCGTGCTACTACGGAATAGATTTTCAGATAAAGAAGGAACTTATTGCGGCGGTAAGCCCTATTGAGGACATAGCCGAGTTTCTGGAAGTGGACAGCCTGGGGTACCTCAGCATCGAGGGCCTGCTGAGCTGCACCGCCTCCCCCAAGGACTACTGTGTCGCCTGCTTTGCCGGTAAATACCCTGTGCCGGCTGAGATAATCAAGAAAACACCTGAGGAATTTGAAGAGTGGGAAGAAAAGGTCGGGGAACATACTATCGTAGTCTAGGCTTTACTTCGCGACGTTACGTTTTCTCACCCCACAAGCCACCGAAAAGGCCAGCTTATGTCCCCAACCTCTTATAAAGATGCGGGAGTAGACCTCTCCACCAAGGAGGCGTTCACCGGGGACATACACTCAGACATGCGGAAGACCTTCGGCCCGAGGGTCATAGAGTCGCCCGGCGGCTTTGGCGGGCTGTTCAGCCTGCATTACGACAACCGCCTCTTCAAAAAGAAGTACCGCCAACCGGTGCTGGTGGCCTCGGCCGATGGAGTCGGCACAAAGCTCAAGGTGGCCTTCATGATGGACAAGCACGACACAATCGGCATAGACCTTGTAGCCATGTGCGTAAACGACATCCTGACCCTGGGTGCCGACCCACTGTTCTTTCTCGACTACATCGGCTCCTCAAAGGTGGAACCTTCCCGGTTGCGTGGGGTCATAAACGGCATTGTCGCCGGATGCCTTGAGGCGGAATGCGCCCTGCTGGGGGGAGAGACCGCCGAGATGCCGGGGTTTTATCACAGTAAGGAATACGACCTGGCCGGGTTTGCCGTGGGTGTCAAGGAAAAGAAGAACCTCATACTCGGCAAGACGATCGAACCCGGAGACGCGGTGGTGGGCCTTCTCTCCGACGGGTTGCACAGTAACGGTTTTTCACTGGTGAGAAAGATATTTTTCGAGGAGCAAGAATGGCCAGTCGGCAAGAAGGTCGACGAACTCGGTTGCACGCTGGGCGAGGAACTGCTGAGGCCCACCAGGATATACACAAAGCCCCTGAAGAAAATACTGGGACACTACAAGGTGAAGCGCGTGATAAAGGGTATTGTCCACATTACCGGCGGCGGTTTTCCCGGAAACATACCGCGAATCCTGCCGCCCGGCACCTCGGTCATGATAGAAAAAAAGAACTGGACCCCCCATCCAATCTTCAAGCTGGTTAAAGAACTCGGCTCCATACCGGAGAAGGAGATGTTCGAGGTGTTCAATATGGGCATAGGTATGGTGCTTATCGTAAAGGGCTATTACGAGGACTCGATAATACGCATGCTTCGCTCAGAGGGCCAGGAGGCCGTTATCATCGGGGAAGTAGTGGCCGGAAACCGCAAGGTAAAGCTGGTCTAGCAGGGACGATACATGAATTGTCCCTACGGGATTCCCACTGTTCTGTGGCCCTACCCTATTACCCCTAACCACATACCTTCCCTGACGCAATAAGATGCCACGGAACACCTACGGACACAGCCGCCGTTCCATCCGGTTAAAGGGCTACGACTATTCCCAGACGGGGGCGTATTTCATAACGATATGTGCACATAAGGGGTTATGTGTCTGCGGTGATATAAGAAATGGTGTCGTGCAGTTAAATGATTTTGGCCGGATAGTCGAAAGAGAATGGTTAAGAACCGCGAAGATTCGCAGCAACATTGAATTGGACGTCTTTGTAGTAATGCCCAATCATTTTCACGGCATCATTTCTATAGTCAACGATACCTCGGTAGGGGCGACCCGGCGGGTCGCCCCTACAACACACAGCCTAACGCCCAATTCTATAGGCGCAACTGTCGGACAATTTAAATCGATCGTAACCAAGAACATTCGTAAAACCAGATTCCAGGGTTTCAAATGGCAGCGGAATTATTACGAACATGTTATCCGGAATGAAGATGATTTGAAGGATGTCAGGGGGTATATAATAAACAATCCGCGGAAGTGGGAACTGGATGCCGAAAACTCGAACAATCGCCGGCAAAAAAATAGAGGTAGTTCGTAAATTGCCCCTACGCGTTGATATGATAGGCGATGCATTATGGCCTGTTATTTCGGGGCGAGATACGTCCTGATGGCGTCCTCAAACCTCATCGGCTCAAGCGCAAAATCCTGTTTCGCATCCGTTATGTCACCCACGTTGTCGCTCCGCAACATAATGAGCTGTTCGCGGGTCAACATAGGTTTTTTGGAAATCTTCTCCATCATGTAGGCCATGGGCCAGGCGGCCGCAATCGGCATGTGAATCTTCTTCTTGTGCGCGCCAATCACCTTCATAATAGTGTCCATTATCTCATCTATAGTCAACTGTTCCGGCCCTCCCAGGTCATAGGCCTTGTTCTTGACGCTCTTGTCCGTGGCGGCTCTAACAAAACAGTGTGCAACGTCGCCGACGTAGACGGGCTGCATCTTTACCTGGCCTGAGCCTATAACGTTGAAGACAGGCAGGAACCATGTCTGTCTCATGATTCCGGCGAACATGTTTACGAATTCATCGTCCTCACCGCATATTATAGACGGGCGGAAAATGACAAAAGAGATGCCGCTCGACCTGACGGCCTCTTCCCCGGCCCACTTGGTGGTGTGGTAGCGGGCTGGCGCATCCGGCCGTGCTCCCATGGCGCTCATGTGTATAAATCTCTTTACGCCGGCCTTTCTGGCGGCGGCAACCACGTTTGCAGTGCCCTCCGCGTGGACCCTCTCAAACGTCACCTCAGGCGGGTTCTCGCATATGATGCCGACTATGTGGATGACCGTCTTCACACCCTTCATGGCGAGGTCGAGAGACTCCGGGGATGCTATATCCCCCTCGAACAATTCCAGCCTGAGCCCTTCCAGCACTTCCCGGCGACCGGTCTTTCTCACCAGACACCGCACCTTCTGGTTTGATTCCCGAAGCAGCTTTTTTACGACATTCCGCCCGACAAAACCTGTCCCGCCTGTTACAAGTATCATCTTCCACTCCCGGAATCCACCACGGCAATGGCGTCAATCTCCACATCAACGTCTTTGGGAAGCCTTGAGACCTCCACGGTTGCGCGAGCCGGTTTGGACCCCTGAAAGAATTCGCCGTATACCTCATTAACCGCCGCGTAATCGCCCATACTCGCAAGATATATGGTGGTCCTAACCACGTTATCAAGAGACGAGCCCGCGGCCTCCAGCACGGCACTGAGGTTCTCAAGCACGCGCCTGGTCTGCGCGCGTATGCCACCCTCAATGATATTACCGGTGGCAGGGTCTATGGGTATCTGACCGGAGACAAAAACAAAGTCACCCGCGCGCACGCCCTGGGAATACGGGCCGATGGCCTTGGGCGCGTTTTCCGTAGAGATAATCTCCTTAGAAGGCATATTCTCTCACTCCCTGACCGGCTTCAGGTTCAGCTACCAACCTCGGCCTCCTCGCTGACGGCTGCGCCTTCCATGCCGTTCTCCTTAAGGGTTCTCTCCAGCAGTTCTACCACGTGGATAGT
>JAUVQR010000346.1 GCA_030598065.1 Planctomycetota bacterium
GAGGATATCCAACGATGAACTGGACCGCATAAGCAAGGACCCCAAGAACAAGGTAATGGTCTTTAACCCTTACACGGAACACATGGAAGACATGACGGGCAAGACATCGCAAGAGGTTCGAACGGCCATAACAAACGCGGGAGGTTAAATTTTTAAATACCCGTGATAGATACCATGCAACGCTTCCTGTCACAGAATTATGAATTATTGTGTCGGTTTGTGCCGTCCGGAGCACGGTATCCCGCGCTAATAGTATTAACGCTCCTGTGGTCCTATGGCAGAAGTCTGGACATGTTCTTTAACGGCGCCGGCCTTTACACCGTATCGGCCAGCCAGTATGATTCGCACTTTTTTCTGACCCAGACATTCTTCTGGCGGCCCTTGGCCAGCTACGGGTACCGCGCTCTCTACACTTTATTCGGCATTGAGCCGTTCTACTACCGTGTCTTCGAGCTTACCGTACACGGCCTTAACGCCCTTCTGGTCTACTACATCGCAAGGAAGCTCAGCAGGGACAGCGTCATCGCCCTGGCGGCGGGGCTAATGTTTGCCGCCTTTTATCCCCATACAGGGACTATATTCAGCGGTGGGCTTTTTTACGAGCTTGGTTACGCCTTTTTTTGCCTGGCTGCCATACTGGCCTTTCTCAATTTTCAGGACACAAACAAGGCAGGTTACCTGGCTGTCTCTTTAGCCGGCGTCTTTCTTGCCCTGTTGACAAAAGACAGCGCCCTGGTCGCCTTTCCTCTCATATTGGTGCTGGACCAGGTCTACAGGCCCCATCCCTTACCTCGGATACGCCCGGTGCTAATCCTCTCTCTTATCGCTACCGGAGCCGTTTATTTTACCCTGAAGAACCATTTTCTGCCGTCTACAGCCGACAGCATGCAAATATGGCAATTGGCCGCCAGGGAATACGGGGCCCACTACATGTACAAGCAGATGTTCAGGGCGCTTTTCATAACTATTTCCAACGTCTGTCCCGGCAAAGACTTGAGCTATGTGTTTTATGCCGGTTTTATCGTGTTTATCTGGAAGGCCGCCGGTTATAGGCGTTTGGCTATCATCACAGGCGCGCTGCTGCTCACTTCGCTTCTCCCCCTTTTATCCATACATGGGATTACAAACAGGTATTTGTATCTCCCGTCCGCGTTTTCAATGATATTCCTTGCCGTCATTATAAGGGGCTGTGCCGGCATGCTGGCCCCCCGCCTGCTGCGCTCTTACGGCGATTCGAGTGTGGGGATGGTCACCGGGACGATATTACTGGTCATCGTATCTCTTAACGTCCACCAGATACACGTAGATGAGGCGCAGTACAGGGACGCCAGCAACCTCTTCAAGACACACCTTGATGACATTGTTACAACCTTTCCAGACGGCACGAGTGGTTACAACCTTTGCCTGATTAACACACCGCTGGACCTTCCACGCAGGCGCGGTGGCTTCCAGGTATGGGAGGGGGGGTACATCCATCAGATGCTATCCCTCTACTACGGCAAACTCGGCAGCGTCGTTGACGTAAAACAGTTTACCACCGACCTGGGTTACCCCATGTCCAGGCATCAAGAAAAGATATCA
>JAUVQR010000350.1 GCA_030598065.1 Planctomycetota bacterium
CTTGTGGCCTTCGGGTCGTCACTGGACCAGATAGGCCCCCTTACCAGGGACGTCAGGGACGCGGCCCTGCTGCTCCAGGTGATTGCCGGGCATGATGGCAGGGACTCTACTTGCGCGAGAGAGCCGGTGCCGGACTACCTGTCTGACCTTGACGGCTCTATAGACGGTGTGCGCATCGGCATACCCAGAGAATATTTAGGAGAGGGCCTGAACGACGAGGTCCGACAGGCCGTCGAAGACGTAATCAAGACCTACCGGGGCCTTGGCGCCAACGTGGTCGAGATATCCCTGCCGCATACGTCCCACGCGGTGGCGGTCTATTATATAGTAGCCACGGCCGAGGCCAGCTCCAACCTTGCTCGTTATGACGGGGTACGGTACGGACACAGGGCTGCTTCATCGGACGGAATCATTGACATGTACAGCCGTACAAGGGCCGAGGGTTTTGGCAGTGAGGTGAAGCGCAGGATCATGCTCGGCACGTACGCGCTGAGTTCGGGCTATTATGACGCCTATTACCTCAAGGCGTCAAAGGTGAGGAATCTTATAAGACAGGACTTCTTGTCCGTCTTCGATAAGGAGAAGGTTGACGTTATATTGGGACCCACGTCGCCCACGCCCGCGTTCATGATAGGTGAACGTATAGAAAACCCCCTGGAGATGTATCTCTCCGACGTCTTTACGATTCCGGCCAACCTGGCGGGAATACCGGGGGTATCCATACCGTGCGGTTTTACGGGAGACAACCTCCCCATTGGGGTTCAACTCATGGGGAAACACTTCGACGAGACAACACTACTGAAGGTTGCCCGCGCCTTCGAGAAAGAAACCGATTACCATATAAGGAGGCCTGCGAGCAATCGTGAAGATACTGATAATATCTGACATACACGCCAACGTTCAGGCGTTATCCGCGGTCTTGGATAAGGAGAACGGGGTAGACAAGATATTCTGTCTGGGCGACCTGGTAAATTACGGGCCCAACCCTGGTGAAATCATTGGGACCGTACGCTCAATAGCCGACAAGATTGTAAGGGGCAACCACGACGACGCTGTAAGCGGACTGCGAGACGACTGCTGTTGCCCCCCTGAATACGGCGAGCTGGCCGAGCCGGGCAAGGATTATACGCGGGGCGTCCTGGATGAAGCGGAAAAACAGTTCCTGAGGGAGCTATCCCTGGTGGAAAGGGTGAACGTCAATGGTTGCAGATTCCTGTTGTCTCACGGCTCTCCGAAGGGAAACAACTGCACCTTCCTGCCACCGGACATCCCGGACAAGGTTTTGGCCAGGGAGCTTGAAGGTGTGGACGCGGACCTGGTGCTTATAGGTCACACGCATATGCCCATGCAGAGAAAGCTGAACAATACGGTTATCATTAATCCCGGCAGTGTGGGTTTCCCCAGCGGCTACAGCCCTAAGGCGTCCTACGTCGTCTGGAATGACGGCGATGTCGAATTTAAAAAAGTAGATTACGATATTGAGGA
>JAUVQR010000356.1 GCA_030598065.1 Planctomycetota bacterium
CCACCGAGGATATAGCTCTCACCGGAATTTGAGACATGTGTCCGGAGAAAATCAGCCTTGGGAATGCAGTCGCCGTCAGAGAAGACGACATAGTCGTACTTGCACGCCTTTATCCCCTCGTTGAGGATGATGGCCTTTCTAAAGCCCCTGTCCTCCTGCCACAGGTGTTTTATGGTAAAGGGCGCAAGTGCCTGGTACTTTTCAATGACCGCGGCGGTATCGTCGCTGGAGCCGTCGTCTACGACAACGACCTCGAAATCCTTGCAGGTCTGCCTGATATACCCCAGCAGGCTCAGCTCCAGGTACCTGGCCCTATTATACGTGCTAAGTATTACGCTTACAGACATTAACCACCACCTCAGAATAAGATATAAACAGTAAATATATAATTTATACAACTAGGCGTCAATAGAGTAAACTTGCGATTTCACCCGTTTTGGGATGGTGTTGTCCTGGTCTCAGACCTGGAATATTGTTGTGATAAGTGAAGATAGTGGAGATGCTTAAGTATCTACCTTGCCGGACGGCAGGATACGCAGACATTCGAAATGTCTCAAAGGACAAACAAGGGCGTAATTCAGGCCGTAAACGCCGAGATAGCTCCTTTCTACCGTGTCATCTCAATCTGTAGTAATGAAGGTGCGAAAAGCGACGGAAGGGCCTTCTTGAAAGAATCCGGCGCCCAGCGAAGCGGCCTCAAAAGCCTTTTGAACCATTTGGGGAGATGTCTCTTTCTCTTATAGAAATACAGGTTTGTCTTTGTCAGGCGGAGCTCCGGGAAGAATCGTGTAAGGTCTTCCACGCTCTCAAAGTTGCGGAGGTGCAAGGTATCCGGCCTGCGACGTCTCACGTCTCCCCGTGGGTGTGCCTCCACTATAAGGTCTCTCGATTTATCCTGTCCCAACTCGAAAAGCCTATGTGGGTTCTCGTTGAACGGTACTACCAGGATTAACCTGCCGGAGGGTTTGAGCACCCTGGTTATCTCGTTGGCTATTATCTCCGGCTTAAGTATATGTTCGAAAAGAAAGGTTGATACTACCACGTCGAACCCTGCGCTTTTAAACGGAAGCTTCTCGGCGAAACCGGAAATCTGGGAAATATTTTCTTGAGTTATACACTTGAGGTGCGATGCTGATATGTCAAAGGCCACCCTGTAGCCATCCAGAGCGGACAATAGCATGCCTTCACTGGCCCCAAGATCAAGCACGGTAAGACCGGCGGTAGGTCCGATGAATTCTATGCAGGTTGACAGGTGTCTGGCAAGCTTTCTCGCGGAGTTCCACGTATGAATTGTGGTACGGTAGTCCGAGAAGTGACACCGTAATCTCTCCAGCAGGCCTGCATTCATGTATTCGGTGAGTCTGGAGTAATACTCCTGTGTCTCTTCGGAG
>JAUVQR010000224.1 GCA_030598065.1 Planctomycetota bacterium
GTCTTCCAGTTTTCCCCGGCCGCTGCTAGAAGGAAGGTTCCACTGGACCTTGTACGTCAGGTCCTTGGTGAAGGCATGGCCCGTGAATTTGACCTTGTACCGGCGGATTCGGAACGAACTTGTGTCCCGCGAGCCGTCTTCATCTTCATAGGTATAACGCACCTGGAGCCTGTTGTATATCTGCAGCTTAAACCTCTCGTCCAGCGTCTCCAGGTAGAAACCCTTGCCTATCTTGTAACCGGTCCTGAGCTTGGACGGGGAGGACTCGGCCATAAGCTCCTTGCCCTGCTCGGTCCCCAGATAGTCCTTTATCGCATTTTCAAGGTCTTCTCCTGAAATATCATGCCCGGAGCCTTCCGGTTCAGGCAACCTATACGCAACTCCCCTGTAAGTCGGGACCCCGCTGCCGCTTCGCTGGACGGCCTTTAAGCCCTCTATCTCAGCTCTCTGGGACTCTATCTGTCCGGCCTGCGTGTTGACCGTCTCCTCCAGGGCCTGCATACGCTCAATCAGGTATTGGATGTCAGGGTCCTGGGCCGCTAACGTTGTGCCGGAGAGCGCCAGCACAAAAAGCGGCACAATTAACAACAACTTCTTCATTTTATTTTCCTCCTATCACTGGCTTACAAATGATATATCTCAAAAAGGGCCTTTAGAGAGAATTAGCCCTCCGGTCTTCTAAAGTCAAACCAACCCCCTGCGTCTCAGAAATTTTTACCACAGATATGTTAGTGCCGTATTAAGGCAATATTAAGGTTTTGTTAAAGTCTTCGGGTAAGGGGGGCTCCTGGTTTGAGGCCCCTAAGCATAGACTGTCTGGATTAGGCCCCCATAAAGACGCATGTTTACTCACAGACAAGTATCAACAAACAAAAATCAGGACGTTGACTTACGTTTAGGAAAGGTCATGGTAAAGGTGCATCCTTTACCGGGCTTGCTCTTGGCGAAGACCGTCCCCCCATGGACCAAGGCAATGTGCTTCACGATGGCAAGCCCCAGCCCCGTTCCGCCCATTTCCCTTGACCGGGCCTTGTCTACCCGATAAAAGCGCTCAAATACGCGGCCGAGGTCCGCCTCAGGTATACCCAACCCGGTATCAGAGACGGCAAGTCTTATCTGCCCGTCTTCCTCAGCCGCCGAGACGGTTATCTTGCCGCGCGACGGCGTGTACTTTATGGCGTTGTCCAGGAGATTCGCCAGGGCCTGGTCCAACAGGGCATCATCGGCATACATGTGCGTCAGGCCTTCCTGTATGTCCACGGCAACGGTGTGCTCTTTCTTGCGGATGTTGTCTTCAAACGTTCCAACCAGTTTGTTCATGAACGGCAGCAGTCTTATCTTTTTCATCTCCAGGGGAATCTGCCCCGACTCTATCTTTGAGAGGCTGAGGAGGTCGCTTATCAGATTATTCAGACGGTTGGTATGTCTCTCGATAATGGACAGGAATCTTCTGGCCGTCTCAGGCTCCTCAAGGGCGCCGTCTTTCAGCGTCTCCACAAACCCCTTTATAGAGGCAAGAGGCGTCTTGAGTTCGTGGGAGACGTTTGCCACGAACTCAACCCGCACCTTCTCCAATTTGTCTATGCTGGTGACGTCGTGGGCAATTATGGCAACGCCGAGGTCACTGGCGGAACTCTTTATGGGCGTCACGTGAAACCGGAACAACGTCTCTTTGGGCTGAACGTCGGCCGTCTCAAATGTGTGGACGTTGCCGCTTGCCAGGGTTTCTTCCACCATCCTGCTCAATTCTTCATTATGGAATATGTCGTGTATATCGCGACCTGCGGCCTTCCTCTCGTCAAGTCCGAACATGTCGCATGCCGCACGGTTAACCAGAAACGTCTTCCCGTCCCTGTCCACCGCCAGTACGCCTTCAGTCATACTGGAGAGAACGGCCGTAAGCCTGTCCGTCTCTTGCACAATATCCGCCGTATTTTTCATAACCCCCTCACGCGCCCAATCAGTCCTTGAATTTATAACCCAGTCCCCGCACCGTTACTATGTACTTGGCGTATTCCCCCAGCTTCTTGCGGAGGGAGGCCACGTGCACGTCAATTGTCCTGTCTACCACCATAGAATCCTCTCCCAGGACACCGCTCATCAACTGATTCCTGGTAAACACCCTCCCCGGTCTCATGGCCAGGTATTCAAGGAGCCTGAACTCCGTCATGGTCAGCGCGACGTTCTTGTCGCCCAGAAAGACCTCATGCCGCGAGGGGTCAACGACCAGGCCGTCTATATTTATACGCTTCCGCGAACTGGTTTCCCTCTCCGACCTCCTCAACACGGCCCGTACCCTTGACGTAAGGATTCTGGGGCTAAAAGGCTTTGTGATGTAATCGTCCACGCCCAGTTCCAGGCCCGCCACGATATCGGCCTCCGAATCCTTCACCGATAGTATTATTATGGGAATGCCGTCCGTCTTGGGGTCCTGCTTCATCCTCCTGCACACCTCAAGACCGTCCAGCCGGGGTAACATCAGGTCGAGCAGTACCAGCGAGGGATGTTTACTCCTGGCCAACCTCAGGCCATCCTCCCCGTCGTAGGCGTACATCACCCTGAACCCCTCCTTCTCAAGGTTGTACTGGATCAGCTCCACCAGATCCTTTTCGTCCTCTATTATCAGAATGTCCTTCTTCGGCATCTAATTACAATAAAACGTTAAATTCTCGTTATAATGTCTCACGATTTACCCGCAGGATTTCTTTCTTAAGCATTTCAACAGTCTGGAATAATCTTTCTTGAAGGACGGCTCCGTTCCGACAGCGCCGTTAAGTAGAACAATGACCTTGCGGTGGAGTGCGTCCCTCGGCCTGACAAGAGAATAATAAGACCACAGCCCTTCTTTCCGGTCCTTAACGAGGCCCACGTGCTTCAGATATATCAGGTGGCGAGAGGCCTTGGACTGGGTAATGTCCAGTGCCGCCACCAGGTCACAGACGCACAATTCGCCCCCTTTTGCCAGCAGGCGTAGTATCCTCAAACGGGTCTGATCTGACAAGGCTTTAAACAGCGCCGCGGCCCCACCCATGACATGGCCCCCAAATAACCGTTTATACGAATTTATACGCCTATTTCGCCGCAATATACAAACAGGCAAATGATGTGTCAATAGATTTCCAC
>JAUVQR010000179.1 GCA_030598065.1 Planctomycetota bacterium
AGCGACCAGCCTAAGAATTACCTCAGAAGCAAGCCAGACGCCTGTAGACACACGTTGACAGGGTGTGTGATGGGAGAGATACCACGTACCGGAATGACAAGCGCCCAACCTCTCCCTTCTAGTTGTTAATGCTCTTCCACAGGGGTTGAGGGCTAGTCCACGCTGAAGTAATCGTAAGGGACCTAGTAAAAGTCTTCAAATAGTGTGATAACATGATTAGTGATGTTGCTGTCGTGCCACGGCGATGCTTACCTCCTTTCTGCGCCGTGACAATGCCCCCGAGACTGCGGCATCTCTCTATTATGACTTAATGCTCATTCAGTCGCTTATTTCCACAGCCCTTTCTTTGTCCCTCCATGATGTTGGTTTTGGTGACCAATAGGTGTCCATGACAACTCAAAATAACCAACATAACCAACTGTAACCAGCAGTATTCAACAGGCCCTAAATCCAGGACTCACAAGAAGATGCTTGCAAGCCCTGCACTTAGAGAAAATCTATCAAACGAACGCCCACGACAAAACTCGGCTTATTGCCTGCTCTCAGGCCTACTTCTTGTAAGAGATCGGTGCGCATATAACAGGTGTTCATATTTTTTAATCATGTCCTAAATGGCTTCTGTTGGGCCCGTGCCTCTTATTCCATCGGGTAGTCTTGCTCAGACAGTAGTTTGCCCAACTCGTCGTATGTCTTTCGATTTATCTTCTGCCCTTTCTTGTAGGTGTCTATATATTTTATTTCCCCGCCCGGATAGAACTCCTTACTCGTTCCATGCGGTTCGTTGTCCTTGTAGCTCTCCTCCGTCCATAGACGTCCGCTATCATAGTATACCCTGGTCACGCCGTTTATTTTGCCGTCTCTGTAAGGTATCTCGCCCTTTAGCTGTCCGTTCTTGTCGTAGCCCCTGGCTACGCCGTTTTCCTTGCCGTCTCTGTAAGACGTCTCGGCCAATAGCTGTCCGCTCTTGTCGTAGCCCTTGGCTACACCGTTTTTCTCTCCGTCCTTGTAAGGTGTCTCGGCCAATAGCTGCCCGCTCCTGTAGTAGTCCCTGCCTATACCGTCTTTCTTGCCGTCTATGTAAGGTATCTCGTCCTTTAACTGTCCGCTTTTATAGTAGCCTCTGACTGTCCCGTTTTTCTTCCCGTCGCTGTAAGGTATTTCGGCCAATAACTGCCCGCTTTTGTAGTAGTCCTTACCTATGCCGTTTTTCTTACCGTCTTTGTAGGGCCGCTCGTACTTCAGCCGTCCGTCCTTGTCGTAGCCTTTGGCTGTGCCGTTTAGCTTGTCGTCTTTGTGGGGTCTCTCTTCCTGCAGCTGTCCGCTCTCATAGTAAACCCTGGCTATGCCGTCTTTCTTGCCGTCCCTGTAGGGCATTTCGTTCCTGAGCTGTCCGTTCTCATAGTATTCCCTGGCTATGTCGTTAATCTTTCCGTCTATGAAGTACGCCTTGGTATCAAGCTGACCACTTTCGTAGTAGCCCTTGGCTATGCCGTTTAGCTTGTCGTCTTTATAGGTATACTCCCACTTCAGCCGTCCGCTCTCGTAGTAACCCTTGACTATGCCGTTCAGCTTACCGTCTTTGTGGGGTCTCTCTTCCCGTAGCTGCCTACTCTCGTAGTATTCCCTGGTTATGCCGTTTATCTTTCCGTCTTTGTAGGGCCGCTCGTACTTCAGCCATCCATCCTTGTCGTAGTCCTTGCCTATGCCGTTTAGCTTGTCGTCTTTATAGGGTAATTCTTTTTGCAGGTGCCCACTTTCGTAGTATTCCTTGACTATGCCGTCTCGCTTGCCGTCTTTGTAAGGCCGCTCGTACTTTAGCCGTCCGTTCGTGTCGTAGCCCTTTCCTATGCCGTCTCGCTTGTCGTCTTTGTAAGGCACCTCGTTCTTCAGCTGTCCACTCTCGTAATATTCTCTGGTGACGCCGTTTCGCCTGTCACCTCTGTAGAAATACTCCCATTTCGGCCGTCCGCTCTCGTAGTATTCCCTGGTGACGCCGTTTCGCTTGCCGTCTTTGTAAGTATACTCTTTCCGCAACTGCCCGCTGTCATAGTACTCCTTACGCACCTCGGCATGAGCCGGACTGCCGAGAAGGATTATCGTTACGGACAGCAGAACGACCGTCTTTCTCATATTCCATATCTCCCCGTCTATTGCCATTTATCGGTGTAATGCCCTGTCAAGGCTGCCGAGGGCCCTTCATATATAACCGTTTCGGCCCACCCCTTGACATTGTGCCGGGCGGTCATACTTCTGAGAATGACTGTCCGCCGGTTTGCCTCGCATATTTACTCCGGAGGGAAACCTGCTACCGGCCGGAAGGGCCGTCAAGGCTAATGCATTTTCCGGTAACCGGCAGATACCCATGATAACCCAAAACAACCAACATTTCCAACTGCAACCACCCGTGCTCAACATGCCCCGGGCCCAAGGGTCACGTATGCCGTACCCAAAAGGTCTTGATAATATGCCTCTCCTAAACTACAATACTGCTGAAACCCGTCCGGAAAGGCAATCAGGCATAACGTCTTGTAGCGTGTCCATCAGAGACATAATGTGTCCGCACAGCCAAACGGGGCTACGGTGCAAAATTTGATTAATCATCAAATTATGGGGTGCGAAATGTATAGGACAACTTTCCTGGTATTGTTTATGCTGTTTACGTCTTGCGTGACGGGTATGGCCGATGTAATCACCGCGTGGGACGGCTCTGTCTTTGAAGGTGAGGTGGTTAAAACGAAAAAAGACTGGTTGATGCTAAAAGTACCTGGGGGTACTGTCGGCATGCCGGACGAAGCCGTGGTCTCTATCAAGGATAGGGAACTGACGGCAGACGAAAGTTCGAGGCTGGTAAAGTTCAAGACAGAACGCTATGACGTAACCCTTCAAGCGGATTCCATGACGCCGTTTGAAGAAGAGGTCGTAACTGAATCTAATGCCGTACTGGACGAAAACCCGGATATATCTGACAAAGCCATTACGGGAATTCTCGCTCAGGACTTTAACCTACCCACGATTATTGTTGACATGATTCTATTTAAAGCGTTCTCCCTGTCGCAATAACGTGAGGGGGCCACTTCCTGGCGTTGATTGTTGTATTCATTTGGGAGTAGGGAGGCACCTACCGCTTAGCGCAGGGTCCGGGCCGCTGTTCGGTTACATTTCCAAAATAAACCGTGCCCATATCATACCCCACCCTTTACTCGACCATCTTTGCCTTAATCGCCACCAGCTCTATGACCAGATCATTGGCGATGTCCTCGATGTGTTTCATCCAGGCATCCTTGTCACTTCCGATTAGCAGCGTTGCCACCCGGTTATCCGCAAAAAGGAACAGCGTCTTGTTTGTACCGGCGTCCTTGACCCGTCCCTCCATCTGGACATGTGTCGGGTCGGCCGGATACCCCATCAGTAACATTGTCCCCAGTTAGTAAGCTTGTTGGACCTGTCCAGTTGCGTCAGGCCGGTTTCCAGAACAAGTGTGCCGTCAGGCAAAGGCCCTTCCTGGTCGCTTATGACCCTCAACAGCAATCGTCCCTTGATCTTTTCATGCATACTCTCCTTGAAATACTCCGCAAGTTCCGCGCTGTGCTCCTCGTTCATAATACCCGGAGTAACCTCTACCGGCATAACCAATATCTTACGATACTTACCCACGTTAAAGCCCGGGTCTACCCAGACCTTGTCCAGCTTCCTTCCCCTTATTATCTTTGATCGGTCCTCTTCTTGCACGTATACATGCCTTGAGCCGCGAGAAGAGACCTCATCCAGATATTTGTATTCCGTCACGTGCCCACTACAACCGGCAGCGGCCGCTATGACCGGAACACATAGGGATAACATACATCTTGAGATATACACTTCACTTCCCGGTAATTAACGCACTGAAGGGCCACACCCCACCGACCACACGGGTCTCCGGAATATTTAACGGCGCATCTCCACAAAGAACCCCTCCACGATAAGCACTATGCCAAAACAATACATCGTTGTTTCAAGCGCTATCGCTATCACGCCAAACCCCCCGCTCAGAATAAGCGCCGAGACAAAGAGCCACAAAATCACCGCACACATGA
>JAUVQR010000062.1 GCA_030598065.1 Planctomycetota bacterium
ACGATAGCGGGCGCCCAGGACCCCAGGTTTGAGAGGTTTACCAACGTGGACCTGGAGACCAGGCTGGGAAGGGACAAGGGCATAAAGATGAGGCTGCCCTTCGTAGTGGCGGGTGTGGGCTCCACCAGGGTTGCCGCCGAACACTTTGAGGGAATCGGCTCCGGCGCCGGAATGGCCGGAACGGGCATCGTTATCGGCGAGAACGTCTGCGGTATGGATTCAGATTCGGAGTTCGACTCCAACGACAAGGTCACCCACTGCCCAGAGCTGCAGAGGAGGATAGACATATTCCAGAAATGGCGTCGGGACGGATACGGTTTCTTCTGCGTCCAGGCCAACGAAGAAGACCTGAGGCTTGGCGCTCTTGATTATGCGATGGGCAAGCTGGGCGCCGACGCCGTTGAACTGAAATGGGGCCAGGGCGCCAAATCAATCGGTGGCGAGGTGAAGATTACAGACCTGGCTAAGGCCCAGCTCCTCAAGAAACGCGGCTACGTGGTCATACCGGACCCTGACGACCCGATAGCCATAGAATCATTCAAGCTGGGCGCGTTTGAGGGGTTTGAAAGGCATACCAGAATCGGCACCCTGTCTGTAGACATTGACAAAACCACTGAAGAGTTTGTTAACGCCGTTCAAGGGCTAAGAAAGAGCGGAGCCAAGTACGTGTTCCACAAGACAGGGGCCTATCGCCCCGCGGACCTCGCGAGGGCGCTGAAGTTCTGCTCTGAAGCGGAGGTCGACGTGCTTACGGTGGACGGTGCTGGCGGCGGGACGGGTATGAGCCCGTGGCGCATGATGTGCGAGTGGGGCGTGCCGACGGTATATCTCGCGTCACTCCTCCACGAGTACTGCGACAGGCTGGCCAAGAAAATCAAGTACGTCCCGGACATAATCCTGGCGGGCGGCCTGACCATGGAAGACCATATCTATAAGGCGTTCGCCCTCTGCTCCCCATACATAAAGGCGGTGGGGATGTCAAGGTCAACGCTGTGCGCCGCAATGGTGGGCAGGACACAGGCCAACCGCATCAGGGAGGGAAAACAGGCAAAGAACTCGGAACACTACGGAAAGACCCTCGAAGAGGTGTTCTACTACCACCACACCGTCGAGAAAGAGCTCAGCAACGGCAACGAGATACCTTACTCCGGGCTCGGCGTTTATTCTTATTACCAGAGGCTTGCAACCGGACTTAGGCAGTTGATGGCCGGTTCGCGGCGTATCTGCCTGGCTGACATCACCCGCACCGACATCTTTGCGTTGACCAGGGACGCGGCCGACGTTACCGGCGTACCGTACGTAATGGATTATGACAAGGAAGAGGCAACCAAGATACTGGGCGCCTGAGATTTAGCGCCTCTTCCTTTTTGCATAAATGGGATGTGTAGAGGGCCATGTGTTCCGCGCCGTCTACACATCCTTTTTTTTGAAACCACAAAGGGTTTCGGATTGCAAAATCGTCTTTGAGTCAGTATGCGCGCCCGGACCGGTCTCACCCCCGCACGAAAACAGTTGACACACATTGACGCCACCACTATAAAGAATTGTCGTCCGCATTTTCTGTTACATACATTGTTTAAATGGTTCAAATGGTTTCAAAGGCAGTCAGTCGCAGGGACAGTTAAAAAGGCACAGACATTTAATCTAATTCCATGACCGAAAAGGGCGTCTCAAGAAAACTGGGCTTAGACAAGAACGCCCTCGACGAACTCGCTCGGGCGTTAGGCAAGGAGTACGTACGCACGAACGTAGAAGACCTTGTGTGCTACTCGTATGACGCCACCGCAACCCGGCAGAGGGCCATGCCAGAGGTCGTGGTCAAGGCGTCAACCACCGACGAGGTGGCCACGGTGGTCAAGGTGGCGGATAAGTACGATATCCCCGTCTCTCCGTGCGGAGCGCGTTCCGGGTTATCCGGCGGCTCTCTACCGCTCTACGGCGGCATCGCGCTGGACACCACCAGGATGGACCGCATACTGGAGATAAACGCACCGGACCTAATTGCCGTCGTGGAGCCGGGCGTCGTTACAAAACGCTTCCAGGACGAGGTCGCGAAGCATAAGCTGTTCTATCCGCCCGACCCCGGCAGCGCCGAATTCTCCACCCTGGGCGGTAACGTCGCGGAGTGCTCCGGCGGCATGGCCGGGATAAAATATGGCGTGACCCGTGACTACATACTCTCCCTTGAGGTGGTACTGCCGGACGGAAGGGTTATAAACACCGGCAGCAGGTCGTGGCGAACCGTCGCGGGCTATGACCTCACCAGGCTCTTTGTGGGCTCTGAGGGCACGCTGGGCGTCTTTACGAAGATAACGGTCAAGCTCATTCCGCTACCGGCAAAGGTGGAGACCGTCCTTGCATATTTTACCACCTCCGCCGACGCCGTAGACGCCGCTGACGCGATAATCCTGGAACAGGGCGTAATCCCCAAGACCCTTGAATTCGTCGACAGCATCTGCATTGATTCTGTAAGGGGCTACGGTGGTATAGAGATACCGGAGGAGGCCAAGGCGCTCCTGCTGGTAGACGTTGACGGAGACCCCCATATAGTGGGGAGGGAACGGCTGCGTGTAGAGGAAGCGTGCAAGTACAACAACGCCTTCCAGATAGTCATAGCCGAAGACGCAGAAAAGCGCAACGCCGTATGGCAGGTAAGGAGGGTTATCTCCCCCGCGCTGTTTAAGGTCGCCGGAAAGAAGTTGAACGAGGACGTCTGCGTGCCGAGGAGCAGGATGAAGGAGATTACCGAAGAGGCGTATTCAACTTCTGAAGAATACTCGATACCAACGGCGTGCTTCGGCCACATCGGAGACGGCAACATACATATAAACTTCCTCTACGAAGACGGAAACGAGCAGCAGGCCAAGGTCTATGAGATGCTGGACCGCATCACGAAAAAAGTAATCGAGGTGGGCGGCACAATATCCGGGGAACACGGGATAGGCACGGCCAAGGCCAAACACCTGCCATGGGAGATACCACCCCAGGAACTGGAGCTGATGAAGTCCATCACGAAACTAATCGACCCCAAGAACATCATGAACCCGGGTAAGATATTCGTTCCCTAAGTAGCGCATTCACACCGGGCGCCTACAGCTGAACAAACTCGACCTTGACGATATCCGGCGGGGGGATGACCTCTGACGTGGTTATCTCGCATCCAAGCCCTTCAAGACCCACAACACCCTCCCGGCCCCTTACCATCGCCTCTATGCAGGCCTCTACCTCTTCTCTTGGCAATTTCTTCCACTTCCGGTCCTGCGGGCCGTAGACCTCGCACAACGGGCCCTTACCCTTTATCGCCCTGCGTAGACTCTTCTTGTCCTCTACCAGCGAGGGCAGGGAGTCGAACTTCTGAAGGTCGGTGGCCACGTGGATTATTGCCCCCTGGGTGGTGGACCGAATGCCTTTTAGTTCTCCATACTTCTTTCTTAACTCGTCAACCTCCGCTGCCGCCGGCTCCTCGGAGGCGCATTTATCCAGCTGCTCAAGAAAGACCTCATACAGCCACTGGAGGGCCTTTAGCCTGCGCGACTTCCGTTCAATCTCCCCTAACGCGTGCCGGTGGCTGAATGTCAGGCGGAGGGGGCTGGGGCGCTCTCCGTGCTCCATCAGCTGTATCTCCGCGAACTCTATAGTCCTCCTGTTGTCCAGCTTCCTGGCCAGCACCAAGACCTCACGGATGCATTCCATAAAGAAACCCTCTTGCTCGGAAAACGGGACCAGGCCATCTTTTCTTATCGACGGGACAAGGTCCGAGGTGGTGCTGTAGAATATGATGGGGGGAGAAGCGTTCTCCTTCCACGTCTTCAGCCAGCTGTAGTCAGGATTGAATGTATCAGGCATCCTCTGGCCCGCGCAGGAAGGTATCCAACCTAGTATTTCCCAAGATTTATCGGGTATGAGGGCAAACCGGAAAAGGAGCGGAAGTAAGGCCGATTGCCGCGTACGGAAACGGAATTTTCCCCCAGGTATATCTTGATATAGTCCATACTTGCGGCGGCAGTTTAACACACAAAACCCTATACGTCAACCAACCCGTACCCCATTCAAGAAAGATTGATATTGCATTCCGAAGGTGATATAATTTTCTTGATAGTCATTACCAATGAACCGTCAAAAGAATGGTTAAATGCACACTCGCATATTAGACACGCGCGATACAAGCCACTACCGGGATTACCTTACCGCGGCCGCGGAGGCCCTGAACAGGGGCGACCTGGTGGCGTTTCCCACAGAGACCGTATACGGTATCGGCGCCGACGCCCAAAACGAAGAGGCGGTGGCCAGGCTATACGCCGTGAAGAACAGGCCCCGCGAAAAGGAGTTCGCGCGTCTCATTTCGAGCCGGGAAGAAATCAGCGAACTGGCCGACGATATGCCGCCGTACGCAGCGGTCCTGGCGGAGGAATTCTGGCCCGGCCCGCTTACAATCGTCTTCGCCGGACCGGACAAGAAGGACATAGGCGTACGCCTCCCGCGACACAGGGTGGCTCAGGACCTTATCAGGCTGGCCGGCGTGCCGGTTGTCGCCACCAGCGCCAATCTGTCGGGCAGGCCGCCCGCGACCGGCGCCTCAAGGGTCTTGGAGTATTTCGGTGGCAAGATAAGAATCGTCCTTGACGGTGGCACGAGTGAACTGGAAAGGCCTTCTACAGTCGTAAAGGTCACCCGGGAGTCATGCGAAATACTGCGCGAGGGCGCAATCTCGGAAGAAAGAATCATGGACTGTCTTGGCATAAAGGTTGAGGTAAACAGATGAAGATAGCTATCGCAAGCGACCATAGAGGCTTTGATTTCAAGAAACAACTGTGCAGGATGTTGTCAGAGCACAACGTGGTAGATTACGGCCCCCAGAACGCGGCGGGGCCGGTAGACTATCCGGATTTTGCCGTGCGCGTGGGAAGGGCCGTCGCAACCAACGAATGCGAGCGCGGCATCCTGGTATGCGGCTCCGGGATAGGCATGTCACTTGCCGCGAACAAGATCAAGGGCATCAGGGCCATCGTGGCAAACAACCTCTTCAGCGTGGAGATGAGCCGGCGGCACAACGACTCCAACGTCCTGTGTTTCGGCGCCGATCAGTTTTCCCCGGGCGCCATGGTGGAAAAGATGCTCCATCTATGGATAGAAACGCCTTTTGAGGGGGAAAGGCACGCAAGGAGAGTGCAAAAGATATCGGACCTGGAGGGTTCATGACCTCGTCCCCGACCTCCCAAACCAATGTTGACGGCAAAGATTGTAAGGAAGGCGCCCGCCTTAAAGTAATACTGCTTGCTCACACCCCTGAGCCGGAGAAACTGGTCGCGCAGGCGGCAAAGCTGTGTTACAGCCCCTCCACCATAGAAGGACTCAGGGAAAAAATAGAAAAGAGCGACCAGCAGAAGTTTGTCAAGAAACTCGCATCAATGGGGCATATGTCCCCTATCGAGCACATATCCTTCAGCTTCGGCGTGGAGGGTATCTCCCGCGTATGCACCCATCAGCTCGTGAGGCATAGACTCGCCTCCTACTCACAACAGAGCCAGCGCTACGTGGGCAAGCATTCCAAGAAAACCGGCGGTTCTTTTGAGTTCGTTATCCCTCCCAGTGTAGTTGAGGCCGGCAAAAAGGAGTGGTTTGGGGCCAGGATGGCCGAGATACAGAAATGGTACGACGAACTGGTAGAGGCGCTGGGAGATAAGGGAGAGTCCACCTATGAGGATGCGCGCTTCCTGATGCCCAACGCGGCCGAAACGAAGATAGTCATCACCATGAACGCAAGGGAACTCCTCCACTTCTTCAAGGTGCGGTGCTGTAACCGGGCCCAATGGGAGATAAGGGACATGGCTATTGAAATGCTGCGCCAGGTACGGCAGATCGCACCGTCAATATTCGGCGACTCCGGCCCATCCTGCGTCAGAGGCCCGTGCGGGGAGGGCCCGATGACCTGTGGAAAGATTGACGAAGTAAGAGAAAGGTTCAAGAGGTTATAAAATGTCCAACACGTTTAAGGCCAACTGCGCCGCCACGGCCATCGGAAGTTTCCCGCATCCCGATGCGGACTCCGCCTTCGGGCTTATAGCGAAAACCCTGCCGGAGATCCCGTCCTGGCCGCAGCTCCCGAAGAGGGGCATACAGGAAGAGATGTGTGTCCAGTACACGGAGGGGATGCCGTTCTTCCACCTGGTGCCCGAAGAAAAACGTTTCTACCTGGAGGTCCATGACGACGTCTCTCAGCTGGAAAATCTTTATGAAAAATTCGCAAGCAACGAATCCGGGGATTTCGCCATATCGCCGGACTACGCCGCCGGGCTTTACGCCCTGGAGGCGCACCTGCCAGGGTTTCCCGATATCAAGGCCATAAAGGGGCAGATAGTCGGCCCAATCACGCTGGCGGCCAACCTGAAGGACCAGGACGGAACGGCGGCGCTGTTCAATACCACCTTCAACGACGCCGTCATAAAGCTGCTGTGCCTTAAGGCGCAGTGGCAGATAAAGTTCCTCTCACGGTTCAACCTGCCGATTATCATATTCGCCGATGAGCCGTTTCTAAGCTGCATGGGTTCGGCGTTCGCCACCGTGAGCGGGGAGACGGTCACAAGCGCGTTTAACGAGGTCTTCAACAGCATAAAATCCCAGGGCGCGACGGCCGCAATACACTGCTGCGGTAATACGGACTGGAGCATGGTGCTATCCACAGAACTGGACATCCTCAGCTTTGACGCCTTTATATTTATGGACAAGGTCCTTGCGTACTCAGAGGATATTCGTAATTTTATGGACCGCGGCGGCATACTCGCCTGGGGCATCGCCCCCACGACCGCCGACGGCCTGGCCGACATAAAAGCGGACAGCCTTATAGCTAAGATGGAAAAGGGGCTGGACTACCTCGCGGGGAAGGGGATGGACAAGCACGCCATATTGACCAACTCGCTGATAACGCCCAGTTGCGGGACAGGCACCCTCACTGTGGCAGAGTCTGAAAAGGCCATGACCCTCACCCATGAGGTCTCTTCGGCATTGAAGGAAAAATACGGTCTTAAGTAATCTATCCAGCGCCTTAGGCATGTGAAGCTCAGTATGTCCGCCTTCCCATTAACTGCGTTGACTAAACATCCCTCGTCTATATAATTGTATACACTTCAACTGTGTTTGAGGTTTCTGCAAAAGTCGCTCTAGTACCATTTGTCATTCTGAGCGAAATCCTGAGCAAAGCGAAGGGGCAGCAAAGAATCTCGTTTTTTGGTGAGATCCTTCGTTGCCTTCGACAACTCAGGATGACATTTGAGTTCTTTTAGGCTTTTTTGAATAACATCAAGTCCGTTTGTGAGAGGTCTGAATAAGTGACAAACTCCGGCCATGGCGGCGACATAGCCCGGGTGTGCGAGACGCACGGGTTAAGGCCAGACGAGATTATCGATTTTAGCGCGAATATAAACCCGCTGGGCTACTCGCCCGGCCTTCCGGCTAGAATCTCAAGGGAATTACAGTCCGTCCTGCATTACCCGGACATAGACGCCTCCCCGCT
>JAUVQR010000265.1 GCA_030598065.1 Planctomycetota bacterium
TCATCGTCCTCCGCTCCATGACCAAGTTCCATGGCTTTCCGGGCCTGAGACTGGGCTATATGGTGGCACACCATGAGGTGATAGAACGCCTTGAGTCTCTAAAGGAACCCTGGACGGTAAACATCCTGGCCCAGGCCGCCGGGCTGTTGGCCCTTGAAGACCAGGAGCACGTCAAGAAGAGCCGTGAGTTTGCCACCGCAGAGAAGGATTTCCTGTACCGGCAGCTATCGGCCATGGACGGTCTTAGGCCGATACCGCCCAGCGTGAATTTTATCCTCGTTAAGATAACGGATGCCGGCCCCACATCGCGCGAACTTCAGGAGTCTCTCATCGGCATGGGGATACTCATACGGGACTGCTCGAACTTCAGGGGTTTAGGCGACAGATATTTCCGCGTGGCGGTCAGGAGACGGGAGGAGAACACGAAGCTGGTGTCGTGTCTTGAATCTGCATTGAAAGGACTGGTGGTGAAATGACCGCCAGGGCGATAATGATACAGGGGACGGGCTCTAACGTGGGAAAGAGCCTTATCGCCAGCGCGCTCTGCAGAATCTTTCGCAGGGCCGGCCACCGGGTTGCGCCGTTCAAGTCGCAGAATATGGCACTAAACTCCTACGTCACCCGAGACGGCGGCGAGATGGGCAGGGCCCAGGTGGTTCAGGCCGAGGCCGCGGGCATCGAGCCGTCGGTAGACATGAACCCCATCCTGCTGAAGCCGACCACCGACACCGGCGCGCAGGTAATCGTCATGGGCAGGCCGGTAGGCGACATGACGGCAAGGGAATATTTTGCCGCAAGGGCCGATATGCTGGGCGTGGTTGAGAAGGCGTACAGGGGCCTGGCCGAGAGATACGACGTTATCGTAATCGAAGGGGCCGGCAGCCCGGCGGAGATAAACCTGAAGGACAACGACATAGTGAACATGAAGATGGCAGAGCTGGCCGACGCCCCGGTACTGCTGGTGACGGACGTGGACAGGGGCGGCGCGTTCGCCTGGGTGGTGGGCACGCTTGAACTGCTCCAAAAGGACGAACGGTCAAGACTGGCCGGCTTCATCTTTAACAAGTTCCGCGGTGACCCGGCACTTATAAAGGACGGGCTTGAGGCGCTGGAGTCACGGACCGGCATCCCGGTACTCGGCCTTATACCATACCTGAAAGACATCGGTATTGACGAGGAAGACTCCGTGTGGCTGGACCAGTTCGACTACAATACAAACAGAAGCGAAAGCGGACAAAATGGCGATGGCATAGATGTAGGCGTGGACATAGCCGTTATAAGACTGCCCAGGACCTCTAATTTTACAGATTTCAACATTTTGGGGAAAGAGGCCCACGTGCGGCTCAGATACGTGGACGACACAAGAACGCTCGGCCGGCCGGACCTGGTCATTCTGCCCGGCACCAAGAGCACCATTTCTGACCTTCTTTTTATAAAGCAAAACGGCCTTGCGCAGGCCATAACCGAGCTGGCGCGTAACGGCACCATGGTAATGGGCATCTGCGGCGGCTATCAGATGCTTGGAACAATAATAGAAGACAAGGGGTCGGTCGAGTCGGGCCATAGTTCTACGGAGGGACTGGGGCTTCTTGACGTCAGTACCACATTCTCTGCCGAGAAGCAGACGTATCAGGCCAGGGCGGTAATGGCCGAGGGAAACCCGCTGCCGTTTCATGTCGACGCCGACAGTGTACTCAGCGGCTACGAGATACATATGGGGGATTCTCAGTGCCGCAGCAGGCCGCTGCTCAGGATAACCGAACGCGGCGGCAAAGAAGTCAACATAGCCGACGGAGCGGTATCCGAGGACGGCCGTGTCGCCGGAACGTACCTGCACGGGATATTTGACAATGACGAATTCCGCCGGCAGTTGATTAAGCACCTTATGAAAGAAAAGGGAACGGCATATGCCGACGATGACGCGCGGCTTTCTTCACAGGCGTTCAAGGAACAGGCCTATGACCGGCTGGCCGACGTCGTCCAGGAAAACCTCAGTATGGATTCTATCTACAGGGCGATGGGTCTTGAGCGCCCCTGACGTCTTCTTTCGCACGGGAAACTGTATACTATGCTAGAGGCAGCTACTCTTCCGCTTCTTGTGGCCTTCATAATTGACCTGGCTATCGGTGACCCTCAAGGAATGCCACACCCGGTCAGGGCCATCGGCAGGGTGATAGAGTGGGCCGAGCCTCCACTGCGAAGGATTCCGTCGGAGACGCTTGCAGGGATACTCCTGACCGCCTTTGTCGTGTCATCAACGTATTTCGTGACCTCCTGGGCGTTGTCCGTATCGGCGCGCGCAGATTACGGCCTAATCGCCTATTGTATCGTTGCCGCCATAATCCTTTACTTTACAATATCGGTTAAGTCGCTGTAAAATAGTTTTATCAATTGGATTTTCTCCTTTGAATAATGTATTTGATAAAGAGGATGATAATACAATGGAATGGGGTTCATCCAGAGCGGAACTCATATTACCGTAAAGGAAATCGAAGGAAAAAATATCTAAATATCCCTGATCAGCATACATGCCTTTTTCGCGCACCAA
>JAUVQR010000016.1 GCA_030598065.1 Planctomycetota bacterium
CCCCCGGAGTGGTCGAAAAGTTCGAGAAGGCATGGGGGGTGAAGTTGAACCCGAAACCCGGCCTCAAGATGCCGGAGGGCTGGATGGGCGCGAATGACGGCAGCGTAAAGGCCATGTATCTGGTGGGTGAGGACAACGTTATGAGCGAGCCGGATCAGGCCCACATTATAAGCGGATTAGAGAAACTTGAGTTCGTGGTGGCACAGGACATCTTCATGTCTGAGACAGCGAAATATGCCGACGTCGTATTGCCGGCGGCATCGTGCGCCGAGAAGGACGGGACCTATACAAACTCGGAGCGCAGGGTGCAGAGGGTACGGAAGGCGGTCGAACCGGTCGGCAACTCTAAGCCCGATTGGCTTATTGTGGCCGAGTTATCGACACTCATGGGATACCCCATGAATTACACCCACCCAAGCGAGATATGGGACGAACTGGCCGCGCTGGCGGCCAACTACTTCGGCGGGATTAATTATGAGAGGATAGACGACGTAGGTTTGCAATGGCCCTGTCCGACCCTGGACCATCCGGGTAGCAAATTCCTGCATGAGGGCACATTCACCCGCGGGAAGGGCGAGTTCTTTGCACCTGCCTGCCGCAGACCGGCCGAGATGCCGGACAAGGACTATCCGCTGATTCTCTCTACGGGCCGGACGCTGGAACACTATGGCGGCGGCACCATGACTCGCCGCTCCAAGGGCAGTGTGCAGGTACAGCCGGAAGGCTTTGTCGAGATAAGCCAGTTCGAAGCCGACATGTACGGGGTAAAGGACGGTGAATTCATCGGGGTTATCACCCGCAGGGGCAGGGTGAAGACCAGGGCCAAGATTACCGGCATCAAGGAGGGGGTAATCTGGATGCCGATGCACTTCGCCGAGGCCGCGGCCAATAAGCTGACCATCGCCGCCTACGACAACATCACCATGACGGCCGAGTACAAGGTCTGCGCCGCAAAGATTGAGAAGCTGGGCGCGCGCAAGCCCAAGAAAGATAAGGGTAAAGTACCCACCGCGACAGGCGCTGCGTAGGTCTGTCTAATCACACAGCAGACTTATCCCTATGAGGGTCCCGCTCCAGCCGATCCGAATTCCTTGGTTATCTCTGCGAAGCCGGTGCGGGCGTGGAGGCTTACAAGCTCCATTACGGCCTTGTCTTCCGGCACTCCCATATAGTGGGCGATTACGCCTCCAAACTCGGTAAAGAGGGTGTCCGGCGGCAGCGGTTCAACCGACCCGTTCCCTCCCTTGACTCCCTGTTCAAGACTGAAGTACTGCAGGCACCTGGTGCTCAGCATCCCGACGATGTCATCCTGCCAGCCCTTTTCCGACCTCAGTCCCGTCCTGCCGTATTTTTCCGCCTCTTCCGGGAATCCGTCTATAATAAAGTTTATGAGGAGTTCTTTGTACATGTACCTGGAGTCTTTGAGAGCGGACATAGCGGCCCTGTCCAGCAGGTAAACGGAAAAGGCCAACAGTTCCAGCCACACGATCATCGCCCCGGCCTTTTCGAGATTGGCGGCGGTCCTGCTGTCCGACCTCAGGCCTTCCACACCGTCGGCGGCTATCCGGAATGCCAGTGTGGCACAGCTATGCGCCTTTGGTTTCAGCAGGGCAAGCTGCCCCTTAATCTCTTCTTTACTGGCGAATTCCCGTTGCATATCACCTGCGTCTGCCATCATCGTGTAACTTCCCGTTCAATGTAAGCTCTCATCCAGACGTGCGTCACGCAGGGCAATCTGCCGAAACAGGCCGGCGCGACGGAATCATCCGGGTCAATTATATAATCAGCCGAGATTTACCCACACGCTCTTAATCTGGGTGTAGGATTCGAGTGAATGTATCCCCTGCTCGCGGCCGTACCCCGACTGCTTGTAACCGCCAAACGGGCTGCCGCTGTCGAATGCGTTGAAGGTGTTAATCCATACGGTACCCGCGCGGAGCCTGGCCGCGGCGGCGTGCGCCTTCTTTATGTCTTTTGTCCAGACGGCCGCCGCAAGGCCGTATGGCGTCTGATTGCCCCACTTAATCGCCTCGTCAATATTCCTGAAGGGAATGGTGGCCACCACCGGCCCGAATATCTCTTCCCGGGCTATCTTCATGTTGTTCTTGACGTTATCAAATACCGTCGGTCTTACAAAATAGCCGTTGGTTCCTTTTACTTCACCTCCGCAGCGCATCTCTGCGCCCTCTTCCTTGCCCGCCTCTATGTAGCCCGTCACCTTGTCAAACTGGGCCTTGGACACAAGCGCGCCCATCTCCGTCCTTGGATTCAGCGGGTCACCTACACGCATCTTGGAGGCGTATTCGACAAGCCTGTCCATGAACTGGTCGTGGATCTTCCTCTCTACAAAAAGTCTGGAACCGGCGCAGCAAACCTCGCCCTGGTTGAAGAATATACCCGTCACCGCCCCCTTTATGGCCTCCTCAATATCGGCGTCTGCAAATACTATATTAGGGGACTTGCCGCCAAGTTCAAGTGACACCCGCTTGAGGGTCTCGGCAGAATCGCGGACAATCGACCGGCCGGTGGAGGTCTCTCCGGTGAACGCAATCTTGTCGGTATC
Organism: Planctomycetota bacterium; assembly: GCA_030598065.1. Lineage (GTDB taxonomy): Bacteria > Planctomycetota > Brocadiia > Brocadiales > Bathyanammoxibiaceae > Bathyanammoxibius. The sequence goes on from JAUVQR010000016.1 coordinate 2,564, forward strand.
ACGATGTTTGGCCAGCGCATCGCCGACGGTCTCGCCGGGACCTGTAACTATATTGAGTACGCCTTTAGGGAGACCCGCCTCCATCAGAAGCTCGCCAAGCCTGAGACACGTTAGCGTTGTAAATTTTGACGGTTTCAAGACTACCGTGTTCCCGCACGCGAGCGCGGGACCCAGCTTCCACGAGGCCATCATGAGCGGGAAGTTCCAGGGGATTATCTGGGCCACCACGCCGACAGGCTCCCTCAACGTGTAATTGAACATGTTGCCTCTGACAGGAATCGTCTCACCGTGAATCTTATCGGCCCAGCCGGCGTAATAGAAGAACGTGTCGGCGGTGTACGGCACGTCTACCGCTCGCGTCTCCCTGATGGGCTTGCCGTTGTCCAGGGTTTCAAGCATGGCCAGTTCTTCCAGATTCGCTTCAATCAGTCCAGCCGCCTTCGCTAGGATACGGCCCCGGTCACGGGCGTCCATCTCAGGCCACGGACCCGATTCAAACGCCTTCCGGGCGGCCTTCACCGCAAGGTCCACGTCCCTCCTGCCGCCCTGGGCAATATTTGTAAGGACCTTGCCGGTGGCGGGGTTTATGGTCTCAAGGGTCTTGCCGGAGACAGAATTGACCCACTTGCCGTCAATCAGCATCTTTCCAGGTCTTATCTTAATCGGCAGGCCGGAGCTTGATTTCGGCGCCTTCTTAGACGATGTCTTTGCCCTTGTCTTGACGGCCATCTTCTAACTCCTTTCTTTCGGTACTACCCCCCTGAGACGTCCGGGAGGCCTGGAATTATCTTCAGCAGGACGGGTTCGGCCAGCATACAATCCTGCCCCTTTATCTGCTCCATCGTCAACTTTACGGCTGCCGCCTTGCACGGTTCAAGCGTGATAATGAACGGCAGTATCTCATCAGGGCTGCACTCCAGCCCCAGCTTTTTCTTAAAATACGCCTTTTCTTCTGTCGAATGCCTGAGTTGAAGCACCTCATCGACGTTTACCTGATTTTTTTTCAGATGGCCCAGTATGTCGCTGACGATGCCGGCCCTGTCCCTTACCAGGAACCGCAGGTAGTGCCGGTATTCCGTGTCAGCGTCCAGGTCTCTATCAAACTGCAATGACTCGGAACCGGTGGTTAAACGGGCTCCATCGGCTATTGAGATTACGTCCGAGGTCAAAGAGTTTGCCGTGGGGCCCGCCCCCGCGCCTTTGCCCATGAAGCACATGGTCTCGCAGTACCTGCTCTCTACAAGGACTGCATTGAGCGCTCCGTCCACCCTGGAGAGCACATGGGAGTTTTTTATCATAATCGGAGTGACCGAAGCGGTCACCTTGTCCCCCGACCTGCGGATAGACCCAAGTAACTTTATGTTGGTCCCCAGTTTCTTGCGCGCGTAGTCAAAGTCGATTTTTTCAAGACGCTCTATCCCCTCTGTCTCTACGTCTTCCTTCTTGAGGAAGATACCGTAGAGTAGCTGCAAAAGGACGATAACCTTGTCCCTGGTGTCAAACCCCTTTATGTCGGCCTCCGGGTCTGTTTCGGCATAGCCCAGCTCCTGCGCCTGGCGCAGCGCATCGTTGAAGGTCTTGCCATCGTTGGATATGCCGGAGAGTATATAGTTGCAGGTGCCGTTAAGTATGCCGTACAGCCCGGTGATGCTGTCAGACGCCAGCCCTTCACCCAGGGAGCGGATGATGGGAATCCCACCGGCCACGGACGCCTCGAAGCGTATTAGAGTATTATTTCTTTGGGCAGCCGCGTGTATTTCCCTGCCAAACCCGGCGAGAACGGCCTTGTTGGCCGTCACCACCGACATCCCGCCCTCCAGGGCCTTAATAACGTAAGAGGCCACTACTTCGGTGTCTTCCGGCCTCTCAAGCCCCAGCGCCTCAACCACGATGGATACGTCGGGATGGCTTATCACGTCTTCCGGGTCGCTGGTGAACTTGCCGGGGAATTTTGCGTGCCAGCGTTTTTTCTTCGGTGAGCGCGTGTATATCTTTTCTATATCGAGTCGATAGCCAAGCTTGTTGGCAAGGCCGTCGCCGTCGTCGAATATTATGTCCTGGACTCCCTCGCCGACAGTACCTGACCCCAATAGACCAATTTTTATAACCCTCTCAGCCATGAGACCAATTACCTTTCTTTCATTTCCTTCGCTGCGAAGGGCCATACTAACTTAAATCAACCTAATAGGCAAGTCCTTTGGGGAAGGATGATGAAATCGTCACATGCTCCGTTGGAAGTGGCGCTTATGACAATCGTCGCAGCTCAAACGGAAGCGGATTACGGCAGTTTCAAGGCGTCGCGCCTGTGCCGCGCGGCCATGTATTCTTTAAGGGCGTCCTGCCAACTGCGCAGGGGTTTAAGTCCGATAGACTTGAGCCTGTTTGAGCCGAGGACGGAATAGGCCGGGCGCATGACCTTGCTCCTGAACTCGGCGGAGGTGGTCTTTTTCAGGTTCACGCCACGGAGACCTTCCAACTCAAATATCTTTGCCGCAAACTCGTACCAGGAACACTGCCCGGAGTTGGCTATGTGATACGTACCGTAACGGTCTTTCTTGTCCTTGGCGACCAACTCCTTTATCTTTTTCGCCAGGTCCAGCGCATAAGTAGGGACGAATAACTGGTCGTCTACCACCTTAAGTTCAGGTTGTTCCCTTGCCAGCCGCAACATCGTATCCACGAAGTTTCCGCCCTTTGCCCTGCACCTGGCCAGTCCGTAGAGGCCGGACGTCCTGACAACGTAATGTCTTGCACACAGGTTCTTTACGTAATATTCCCCCGCAAGCTTGGTCAGGCCGTACGTGTTTAGGGGGTTTGGCGCATCGTCTTCCCGGTAGGGTTTACGCTTCTTACCGTCAAAGACGTAGTCGGTGCTGATGTGGACAAGCGCAAAACCCAGTTTTTCCGCGACACGCGCCAGGTTAGCCGAGCCGATACCGTTTACCTCAAACGCCCTGGCATATTCCTTCTCACAGTCCTCCACCCTGTGGTAGGCGGCTGTGTTTATAACTATATCCGGCTCTATCCTGCCCAGCACGGCTTCCGTTCGGCGTTGGTTGACTATTTCTATGTCCTTATGTGTCAGCGCTACGGTCCCCTTCCCCTTAAATACCTTAACGAGGTCATGTCCCAATTGACCGTTAGCGCCTATTATCGCGATTTTTTTAGCCATGCCGCTCTCCGTACTGTTTCTTGTAATAATTCTTGAACTCCCCCGATTTTATGTCTTGCCACCAGGCCGTGTTCTTCGTGTACCATTCTATAGTCTTCTTTAGAGCGGAGCCGAATTCAGTCTTCCTGTCGAAGCCCAACCGTTCTACCTTGGAGCCGTCTATAGAGTAACGCCTATCGTGTCCCGGCCGGTCCTTTACAAGGGTTATCAGTTCTTCCGGTTTGCCCAATTCCTTAAGAATCAGTCGGGCCACGTCTATATTTGTTCTTTTGTTCTCTCCGCTAATGTTGTACGCCTCGCCCGGCTCGCCTTTATGCAGCACCAGGTCTATCGCAGCGCATGCGTCCTCAACGTATAGCCAGTCCCTGACGTTTTTGCCGTCACCGTAGAGCGGCAGTGGGGTGTCCATCAACGCGTTCGTTATGAAGAGCGGGATGAATTTCTCGGGATACTGATACGGGCCGAAGTTATTGGACGGGCGCAGGATTATGACCGGCAGGTCGTGGGTAATGAAATACGACCTGGCGATGAGCTCCGCCCCAGCCTTTGTGGCTGAGTACGGGTTGCTGGGGTTGAACCTGTCTTCCTCTTTCGCGGCGGCGCCGGAGATACTACCATACACCTCGTCGGTACTTATCTGTAGAAACCGGCGCATCTTCTGAACCTTTGCCGCCTCCAGCAGCATGTATGTCCCGTTGACGTCCGTTGTAATAAACTCGGTCGCGCTCATTATTGAGCGGTCAACGTGCGTCTCGGCGGCGAAATTGATTACACAGTCGACCTCCGCCATTGCTTTTTCCACAACGCCGGAGTCGGCAATGTCGCCACGCACAAACGCATAGTTGGTCCGGCCATCAACGTCCTTCAAGTTCTGCAGGTTGCCGCAGTAGGTAAGCTTGTCAAGGTTGGTGACGTGATAGTCAGGATAGTTGCTTAGTATGTGGCGGATGAAGTTACTTCCTATGAATCCCGCCCCGCCTGTCACCAGTATTCTCATGCTCTACCCCACATCTCCAACGGTCTACCAGACATACGCCTTACCGGTCCTGTAATCAATAATGTCAGGGTCGTCATGCGGTCTCCTGTCTTCGTCCGGGTCGTCGTAATCGTAAAGGTTGTTCACAAAATAGATGGTAAGTGACGGCTCGCTGCTGACGGTCTTCGTCCCGTGCCAGTAATGGCCGGGTATCCTTATAATCTGCGGCTTTTCGCCTCTGCCGATTATATCAACCACCTTGCCCTTTGTTGGTGAACCGTCTTTGTCGTCATAGGCCGCTATCTTCATGGCTCCTTTGAGCACCAGAAAGGAGTCGATTTGCCCTCTCCTGTGCCTGTGCCACGCCCTGATTATTCCGGGGTAACTGTAGGAGAGATTGGCCTGTTTTATCCATTCATCACCCAGCAATTCCTTCCAGTCCTGTCGGAACACCTCTGAAAAAAAGCCTCTTTCATCGGGGTTAATCTTGAGGTCGCACGTCTTAACACCCGGCAATTCGTGTTCTTTAACGTTTAGCATCCCGTTCCTCTATTATCAAGGCTGTTCAGACTTCAACCCTGCTGTCGTCACCCAGCATCACCCTCAGGGCCTTGTGGTTGCTGTTGTTCCTGTTTATCTTTGTGCTTCGTCCTATAAGGCTGTCCTCAATCCTGTCGATGCCCTCTATCTGCACATCCTCCAGGATTACACAGTTCTCGATGGCCGAATTTATTATACTGCACTGGCTGCCGATGCTTGATGAAGGACCGATAAAGGAATTTGCCACCCGGACGTCTTCTCCTATCAAAACAGGTCCGTGAATCTTACTGTTTACAATCTCTGTCCCCTTGCCGATACCCACCATGCCGGTTACCTGACTGAGCTTGTCCACACGTCCCTTTATGTCCAGGGTCGTATACTCCTCAAGCACTACCGTGTTGGCCGATAATATGTCATCTTTTTTCCCCGTATCAAGCCACCATTTATCAAGCGTCCTGGACCTTACGGTACACCCATGGTTTATAAGCTCTTGAATGGCGTCGGTAATCTCCAGTTCCCCCCTGGCGGAAGGTTTCAGCCGGTCTATCGCGTCATGGACGGCGGGGGAAAAGATGTAGACACCGACCAGGGCAAGGTTAGACTCAGGTTTTTCAGGTTTCTCAACAAGCCGTATTATGCTGCCGTCGTCAGCGGTCTTGGCCACGCCAAAGGCTGATGGATCTCCCACCGGCTTAAGTAGAATTACGGCGTCGGCCTTATCACCCTGAAACAGGTCAACGTAGGCGTTTAGCCGGTCTCCTACCAGGTTGTCGCCCAGGTACATAACAAATGGAGAGTCGGCCAGGAAGGGCCTTGCCACCTTTACCGCATGAGCAAGGCCGCCCGGAACGTCCTGAACGATGTACTCTATCTTCGCGCCCCATCGCCCGCCATCCCCGACGGCGCGTCTTATCTCGTCACCCGTCTCGGGAGAGATGATTATGCCGATATCTCTTACGTTGGCAGCTACGATACTATCCAATACATAAAACAGTATTGGCTTATTGGCCACCGGGATTAGTTGCTTGGCTGAGGTATATGTGAGGGGTCTGAGCCTGGTGCCCTTTCCCCCGCTAAGTACCAGGGCTTTTAGTGTACTCATTGGTTGTAGTTATAGAAGGTCGTCCCCGCCTTTTGGCGCACGGGCCAGGGTCTTCACATCACTTTGTGTGTACAGTCCTTAGAATAAAAGGCATTGACGGATTCTAACCAGGCAGGCGTCAAAAGTCAACGAGAGACATGTTCCACCGCTTTCTCGCCCTTTTCGCCGCGTATCCCCATAGAAGAGGGGCAGCCCCTGAGGTGCCATTCCAGCAGTTTCAGATAGCCATACACCCTTGAACGAAGGCCCTGATGCATGAACAGCGTCAGGACAAGACCAAGCAGCGAGGCAAGAAGGCTTATAAGGAGCCTCAGGGGTTTAAATAGCTTGAGTATCAGGTATTCCGCAAAACTCCTGTTCTTCCTGAAAAAGCGGTAAAGCGACCTGTAATACTCTATGACCGAATTGGCCCGTTCGGAGCTGGACTTACCCTTGCTGCCGCCGCCATAATGGTACATCTTGAGGTGCGGCAGATAGAAGCATCGCCACCCGGCCTTCTTCAAACGGAAACAAGTGTCGGTATCTTCAAGGTAAGCGAAGTACTCCTCATCCATGAAGCCTATCTGCCTGAAGGCATCCTGCCGCAGCATCGCCCCGGCAAACAGGACCGACTCCACCTCCAAAGGTCTTTCATAGTCCACCCGCTTGCCGGGATAGCGGCCGGGGAAGAACACCCTGAGTAGCCCCTTGTTCAACAGCTCCGTGGGCAACGACGGAAAGTTATCAAAGGTGTTCTGCTTTGAGCCGTCACGGTTGAGGAACTGTGGCGCCACTACACCAACGTCAGGATTTTCTCTCAGAAAGTCCACCATCCCCCCCACCGTCCCGTTATGCAACACGGTATCGGTATTGAGAAGAAACACATAGGGCGTGTGTACATTATGTAATGCCTGGTTGTTTGCCCTTGTAAAACCGAGGTTGGCCCTATTTTTTATCAGTATCACCTCGGGAAACTGCCGCTCCACCATCGACACGCTGTCGTCGACAGAGCCGTTGTCCACAAGATATACGTAAAAGGAAACACCTTTCGTCGTCCTGAACAAGGATTCAAGACAGTCCCTTAGCAGGTCTCTCGTGTTCCAGTTGACAATAACGATAGAAAGCTCTTTTTCCACTGTTTGAATCCCGTGTCGCTTGAGCGGGTATGATTGTAGGGTCAGGCCAACAACGCCTCATAGACGGCTTCGACGTCCTGAGCCTCTTTGTCTAATGAGAACCTCTCAACGGCTATCCGCCTGGACGTCTCTGCCATGCGCCGTCGTAGTGACTCATCGGACGCCAGTGCCTCGATGGCCTCTGCAAGATTTTCCGGGATATCATCAACCACCAGCCCGTTCTTCTCGTGTTCGACTATCTCCGGCAGCATACCCCTGCGCGCGGCTATTATGGGGAGCCCCATGGCCATGGCCTCCCTTACGGCCCTGCATGAGCCGTCGGTGCCGGGGACCAGGAAGACCTTAAGGTCCATACAGGCAAGCGCGTCAACATACCTGTCGCCGTGCAGATACCCGGGAAAGACTATCTTGCCGTCGAGTCCCATCTTACGGGCCGGCTCTATCGCCACAGGGACCCTGTTTGTACCCCTGCCCACCAGCACCGCCCTTAGTTCGGGCATACGCTCAGACGCCCGCTTGAACGCGTCCAGGAAGACGTCGAAACGCCTGTGCCATTGAATCCGGGCGACGACTCCCACTACCACCTCTTCCGGCCCTATGCCCATAGCCTTTCTGGCTTCGAGGCGCTTCTCGAGCGGAGGGGGACTGAAGCGTTCCGTGTCTACTCCGACCTCCACCTTCCACACCCTTTCGGGCCGGAGGTGAAAGTTTTCTGTGTCTGCCACCCTGGCCCTCTCAGACACCACCACAAGCCCCGTGGTAAGGCGTGACATAAGGGTCCGGTTTCTCAGCGTCGCCTTCATGCCGTCGCCATCGTAGCTTGTGCGCACCAGAGGAACACAGGTGCCGGCAAGCATGGCCGAAACCCCCGCGACCAGGTTGTCGTTAGCCATGTGGGAGTGGATGATGTCCGGCCTATCGGCCTTCATATATCTTGAGATGGCCCAGGCGTCCACTGAATTGTCCAGGACGTTCAGGTGCTTCCTGAGCCTCAGCTCCAGGGTGTCAACCCCAAGGGCCTCAGCCCGGGCCTTAATGTTGTCAAGGTCTGCGCTGGGAGGCCTGCCGCACGCAAAGACCACTCTATGGCCTCTTGACTTGAGCAGACAACACAGGTTCAAGGCGTGCTCGGCAGGACCCGTCCACTTCCAGTTACTGAACAGATGCAGTATGAACATCGCCTTCTATTCAATCGGTTCCATAAAGACTGGTATCCTCTTACCACTTTCCTTCATAACCTCGCTTAGAAAATCGGTTTTTGAACGTATCTTGTCCGAATTCTTGGCATATGCCTTGTAGAAGCGCATTCTGTCCGCCCAGGTTATGCACCAAGGTATAGACGTGTGGAGTTGGGCAAGATTCTTTATCCTGCGCCTTGAAGAGACCTCCTGATTAAAGACAACCTTGTCGTAGTCTATAAAATAGAACTCCCATTCGCCCTGCGGCAGTTCCTGTATCAGTATATTGCACGCCTTCAGGTCACCGTGATAGACCCGCTTGTCATGGAGAGACCGCACGGCCCTGGCAAAACTCCTGATAAAACCCTGCTTTCTCTTCAAGGAAGGCCCCGTAGTCTGTTCCTTAAAATGTTCCAGTATGTAATGGTCCATTCGGGGAAGGTCAATCAGCGGCTTGCTCAAGACGAAGGCCTCGTCCATCCCTTCTATCAGCGCCAGAGGGTCGGACGTGGGCACGTTCCGCACAACCAGGCCGTTGCCGGTAATCCACGCGCGCCTGGCCCTGGAGGCGCCCAGGCCTCCCTTTATGCGGTCAAGCACGTTCAGGTTTCTGTAGTGCTTCACGCAGACCTTTCCCCCGGGCGTGTCTACAATGGTGAGGCTTGACTTCTTTGTTCTCTTCAGCAGGTCACCGTTTTTCCCGGCGGACTTTCTATACGCCTCGAACGCGCTCAACACCGCCTCACGGGTAAACTCCTTCTTGTAAAAGAGCTTCCACCCCTCGTGGTGTCCCACCGAAAAACCCGAGCTCTTGACCAGACATCTCTTCGTCCTGCTCTTGAGATGTGTCTCTCTTATCTTGGTCGCCATGGTGAGGACAGTCTTGATTTTGCGCTCCAGCCCGGTGTTGAATGTCGCGTCTCCCTGCGCGTACAATCTTAAGAACTTCTCCTGCTCTTTCTTGCTGAACATGGGCGGGAATGAGTCGAGAAGCTTTGCAAGCATGAATATCACCTGGCCCCGGGTAAGCCCGGTAAACAATCTTGCGGAATGAAGGTCTACCAGGTAGAGACAATGCTCAAGCCCCCTTTTCTTGAACAGAATGTTGCCGAGTTGAAAGTCTTTATAATATATACACTCCCTGCGAAGCTTGTTGGCCAGGTCGGCAAGCGCAATCAACAGCTTCTCCGGGTCGGCGTCCACAGCCTCTCTGATAGGCACGGCACGCGTCAACTCGATAGTGACAAGGTAGTTCTCAGCCGTGCGCCTGTGCCATCTCTCCCCCAGCGCGACCGGCTCCGGCACCGGAAACCCCTTCTGCCTCATCGCAAGCATCATCTTCCATTCCCTGTGGGCCTGGGACTGGCGAAATTTTGTCAGGAACTTGTCTTTCCAGTTCCTCACACGGTATCTCTTTATGTATACCCCGGCTGAGGCCGGGTGGTACGGCTTGTACTTGTACGTTACACGGTAGACGTTCCGTTTTATCAGCATGCACTTCTCAAGCGAGGGTAGCTGCTCTATCTGCCTTAACACGCGGTTTTCAAATAAACGGCTGTACCTGTCGACGGCAATCCACTTAATGTCATTGTGTTCAAACGTGTACAACTGTGGTTCAGCGACTGATGCCTTTCGTGATGTTGTTGACATTAAGTTATCCCCGCACAATTACGCGACACAAAGACCCGGATCATCCGTAGAGCTGTACCTGTGGCGTTCAATAATTCTGGTCCCTTGCGTTCTGCATCTCTATGCACTTGGCATACTTCAGGAATGAGTACAGTGAACCCATCACGCAGATTACGAACCCGGGCATACCGTCAAGAAATCCTCTTTTCACGAAATACATGGAAAAGAAGCGGCCTACGGGCCTGAAGACCATCGAGCCAATGCCGAAAGTCGTCCCTTGCTCCTGCATCTGCTCAACAAAGATGGTGGTAAACCTGTCAACGGTGGTCATCTGGCCGGATACGTCGTCGTAGGTAAAGTGCTGGAGGTCCCCCCTAAGGTTCTTTGTAGCCCCCTGGCTAAGCGTAACCCGGTCATGGGGGTTGATCCCTCCCCACCGGCCGAGTCCTTTCCTGAAGAGCCGCAGCTTGTAGTCCGGATACCAGCCGCAGTGGTTTATCCACCTGCCCATGAAGCGGGTGCGTCTTGGCAGGTAATAGCCCGCATAAGCGTCGCCGTTGGCGGAAAGTTCGTCCTGCATCTCTCCGGCAAGCTCCGGTGTGACACATTCATCGGCATCAACGCATAGGACCCACTCATTGCCGACGAGGTCAAGGGCATTGTTCTTTTGCTGGATATGGCCGGGAAAAGGCCGCTGGTGCACCTTGTCCGTGAATTCCCTGCAGGTATCCATGGTACCGTCGGTGCTTCCTGAATCTAAGACCACAATCTCCTCCGCCCACTTCACCGCCTCAAGGCACCGGCGTATGTTCGACTCCTCGTTGTGGGTTATTATACAAACGGATATGGGTGGTCTTGACATTCCCCGGCAGCTCCCTGACGAATCTAACCTGTCTTGCTCGCCTTCTTTACGTAGGCCTTGTACTCGCCGTCGGACTCTTCCAATCCAAGGAGTTCATTGCCCGTGGTCTCGCACCAGGCCTTGATGTCGGCCTTCATTCCCCCGTCTGTGGCGATAATTTCCAGCACCTGACCCGGCTGCAGTTCTTTCATCTTCTCCGCAGTCTTGAAGATGGGCATGGGACACAGAAGCCCATAGCAATCCAGTGTCTCGTCGGCATTCATGCTCTTATTCATCGTCGCCTTCAGGTTCATGGTCATGATGATGGTCGTGCGAGCTTTGCTTGAGGTCAAGACCCTTACCTGTGGTTTTCTTCAGGTAATCGTCAATGGCGGCCTGAATGGCCTCCTCGGCCAGTACCGAACAATGCAACTTCTGCTTGGGCAGACCGCCAAGGGCCTCGGCAACCGCCTTATTGGTCACCTGGAGCGCCTCTTCAACGCTCTTGCCCTTTATAAGGTCGGTAGCCATGCTGGAGGTGGCTATTGCCGCGCCGCAGCCGAACGTCTTGAACCTGGTGTCCACTATAACGTCGTCTTCGACCTTTATATACATCTTCATGATGTCGCCACAGGCCGGATTGCCGACCTCGCCGACACCATCGGCGTCGTCAAGTTCCCCCACGTTGTGCGGACTTGAAAAGTGCTCCATAACCTTATCGCTGTAGGGGCCCTTCATGCCTTCACCTCCTTCTTCACCTTCTCATAGAGCGGGGACATCTGCCTGAACCTCTCGGCGATAGGCGGCATCGCCTCTGCCACGTGGTCCACGTCCTCTTCCGTAATGTCCGTGCCAAGGCTGAGGTGCAACGAC
>JAUVQR010000084.1 GCA_030598065.1 Planctomycetota bacterium
GGGTATAAACGCGCACTCTCTCGATACTGCAGCTCGTGGGCGTACAGGTCCGTATATAACCCGCAATCTCTTGGCCGGCTGGATACGTCGCAGGGAAGGGCAATCGGCCTCCCCGCCTTTCCATTAAAAAGGCATGACGGCCGTGGAGGTTCCGGCTGAACGGCGTACAAAAATATTATTGATAAAGCTATTGAAATGAGATAAATTGCAATATTGTGAACCTGCGCCTGGTGACACCGTATGTTTACAATCCATATATTATATCTGGTTCGCCATGCTGTGCGTACAATCCTGGAGGTGGGTAGATGATAGAGATTAGGCTTCACGGTCGTGGCGGTCAAGGCGTTGTGACCTCCGGTGAGCTTATCGGTTTTGCTGCTTTCAGTGACGGTAAGTATTCTCAAGCCATGCCTGCGTTCGGGTCCGAGCGGACAGGGTCACCCGTTGTTACATACATAAGGATAAACGACAAGCCCATCCGCGTAAGGGTGCCGATATATAATCCTGACTACATAATTATTCAAGACGCGACGCTGCTGGACACCGTACCCGTGCTGGACGGTCTCAAGCCGGACGGTCTGGTCATAGTAAACACAAAAAAGTCTCCCGCGGAACTCGGTTTGAACGTGAACTCTAGGATAAGAACGGTCCCGGCCACCGAGCTTGCCGTTGAGACCCTCGGACTGCCGATAGTAAACACCACCATTCTGGGCATATTTGCGGCGGTCAGCGGAGAAATCAGTATTGAAGGCATTCGCAAGGCGATAGAGCACAGGTTCCCCAGCGAACTGGCAAAGAAGAATCTTGCGGCGGCCCAGAAGGGGTTTGATTTTGCGAAGGAGAGAGAGTAATGAAGATTATCCTTGGCGGGATTCTCCCGGCAGGCACCAGCGTAAAGAACCATACGGGTTCATGGAGGAATTTTAGGCCCGTATACCTGCAAAAGACATGTATAGACTGCAAGATGTGCGCCACGGTCTGCCCCGAAGGCTGCGTATTCCGCATATCAGAGAAGAAATTCGATTTCAACCCGGACTACTGTAAGGGATGCGGCATGTGCGCCGAGGAGTGCCCGGTGGACGACATAGAGATGGTTATAGAGGAGAAATAGAGGTGGCAAGAACGTTTACCGAAGGCTCGAAGGCGGTTGCGGAGACCGTTAGGGTCTCCAGACCCCACGTAATCTCTGCCTACCCGATAACGCCTCAGACACACATCGTTGAAGAGCTCTCGAGCATGGTTGCCAACGGACTCCTCAAGGCGGAGTTCGTAAACGTGGAGAGCGAGTTCGCCGCGGCGTCGGTCGTACTGGGTGCGAGCGCGACAGGAGCGCGCACCTATACCGCGACCACCTCCCAGGGGATGTTGCTGATGACCGAGGTGCTTTTCAACATATCCGGCATGAGACTGCCGGTGGTGCTTACCTGCGCGAACCGGGCCATATCGTCACCTATAAATATATGGAATGACCAGCAGGATTCTATCTCGGTCAGAGACGCCGGGTGGATACAGCTGTACGCCGAGGACATACAGGAGGCCAGCGACCTGCACCTTCAGGCCTTCAGGATAGCGGAACACCCGGACGTCGTCCTGCCCGTCATGGTCTGCATGGACGGCTTTGTACTGACGCACGCCTATGAACCCGTGGACCTGATTACCCAGGAAGAGGCGGACGAGTTTCTCCCGCCGTTCAAGCCGGAGCACTATCTGACACCGAAGAACCCGCTGACGTACGGCGCCATGCTGGGCCCGGAGGCCTACATGGAGGCGCGCTACCAGCTGGAGAGGGCCCTCACAGACTCTGCCTCTGTGATTGAAGACGTTACCCTGGAATTTAAGAAGAAGATTGGCAGGTTTCAAGGGGTCTTCGTGGACGGCTATAAGACGGACGACGCGGAGATAATCCTGGTTGCAATGGGTTCAATAATCAGCACCATAAAAGAGGCCGTAGATAACCTCAGGGAAGAGGGACACAAGGTTGGGGTACTCAAGGTGAGGATGTTCCGTCCATTTCCCAAGGAAGAGATATACGACGCCCTGAAAGGGGCCAGGGACGTCCTGGTGATGGACAGGGCCTTTTCGCCCGGCTCCGGTGGCGTACTGGCTACCGAGGTGAAGGCCGCCTTCTACGGCAGGGAGGCCGTGCCCAATATCAAGGGACACATCATCGGTCTTGGCGGCAGAGACGTAAACATAGACACCATACTGAACGTCGTAAAAGACAGGGCGGCGGTCGGCGCAGAAACAGGAGACAAGTTTGTCGACCTGAAAGAAGCCCTGCTCTAGGAGGATATATCCATGGAAAAGCATCTGTTGTTGCCCGGACATACCGCTTGCTCAGGTTGCGGAGAGGCCATGGGTGCAAGGCTGGTGCTTGATGCCGCCGGTCCTAATATAATCACGACGGATGCCACCGGCTGTCTGGAGGTCTTTACGACACGCTGGCCGCAATCCGCCTGGGGTGTGCCGTTCATACACTCCCTCTTCGAGAACTCCGCCGCCGTCGCCTCCGGCATAGAGTCGGCGCTAAAGGCGCTTGGCAGGGAGAACGAGGCGAAGGTAATCGCACAGGGTGGAGACGGAGGCACGGCCGACATCGGGCTGCAATGTCTCAGCGGCATGCTTGAACGTGGACACGACGTGCTCTATGTCTGCTACGATAACGAGGCGTACATGAACACCGGCGTTCAGAGAAGCGGTCTGACGCCGTTTAACTGCGATACCCGTACCAGCCCGTCAGGGAAGGCGTCTTGGGGCAACCCCTTGCGTAAAAAGGACATGCCGACCATAGCAGCCGCGCACGGCGCACCATACGTGGCCACGGCCTCTATCGCGTACCACAAGGACATTGAGAGGAAGGTAAAGAAGGCGCTGGAGATAAAGGGCCCCAAATATCTGCAGATTCACGTCCCCTGCCCTCCCGGCTGGAAGAGCGACCCAGCCATGACCGTGAAGGTGGCGAAGCTGGCGGTCGAAACTGGGCTGTACCCCATATTCGAGATGGAGAACGGCGTTGTAACGAAGGTCAGAAGGTTCAAGAACATGAAGCCGGTCTCCGAGTATCTTAAGATACAGGGTCGTTTCAAACATCTGTTTAAGAAGCCCGGCGGAGAGGAAGAGATAAAGAAGATACAGCAGATAGCCGACGAGAATATTGCGAAGTATGGTCTGAAGAGCGAAAGCCAGGTGACGGCCACCACGGCCGCCCGGTAGGTAGGAAATAACAGCAGACTTATCCCTCCCCTCGTAATCACAGGTATTAATTATAGTATGCGTCTCGACGCACAGCACCATAGTTGTCATTGCGAGGGGTGTAGCCCCGAGCAATCCCCGCATATTCGTGAGATTGCCGCGCTTTGCTCGCAATGACAAAACAGACGCAATCAACGAGGATAAACCTCGTTGTCTACCCCAACCCTCAAATGTCTTCGGTAGACAACGACCTTTAGGGTCGTTGATTTCATGTAAGGCTGTAAGGTGCGTTTTCTTGATGCACCACATTATGCTGTGGTTGTTCGATTCATTGGGATACGTATGTGTGCCCCACAGATGGAGCGACTACGAGTGGCGAGTGGCAATTTCTATGGTATGTCCAGCCGAGCCGTTCCTACGACACAAAGGGGTTGTTGTCCTTCTCTTCTTCGATGGTGGTGACGTCGTCGTGGCCGGGGTAAACCACCGTCTTCCCGTCAAGTACAAAGAGTTTTTCCCGTATTGACCTGATAAGCGCGTCTTGGTCGCCCCCGGGAAAGTCGGACCGGCCTACTCCCATATGAAACAGCGTGTCGCCTGAGAAAAGGACCGGGGGTTCGTTATCCGCAGAAGGCCTGTGGAGCAGGCAGATGCCGCCCGGCGTGTGGCCGGGGGTGTGGATTACCTCGAACTCCAGGCCGTCTATCCCCACTTTGTCGCCTTCCTTCAGCACTATATCGGCGGGCGGGGATTTTAGAAGGAAACCGCCGAGGAACGAGAGGTTTTTTTTGGGCTGCGTCAGGCACTCCACGTCATCCTTATGGATGGCAAGTCTGACGTCGGGGAATTTTTCCTTAATCTCTTTATTTGCACCGATGTGGTCGCCGTGGCCGTGGGTGTTTATTATAAGTCTGGGGACCAGGTTATTTTTCTCTATCAAGGCCACGATGGCCTCGTGCGTCCCGCCGGGGTCTATGATTATGGCCTCGTTTGTCTCTTCATTTGCGACGACGTAACAACAGGCCCCCAGCGGTCCGACGTTTAATTTATGTATCTTCACCTAAAGCTTGCCCGCCAGATACGCCTCTATCAGGTCTGTTCCTTCCCACTTGCTGTCGTCGTCCCAGAAGCCGACCAGCTTGCGCTCTCTTTCAGCGTTTTCCGGCGAGTCGGACGCATGAGCCGCGTTCCTCATCAGGTCATAGCCGTATATGCTCCTGACCGTGGCGGCGGCGGCCTTTCGCGGGTCGGTAACGCCCAGAATCGTCCGTATCTTCTTTGTCGCGTTTACGCCGCAGTAGAGAAGCGCAAGGCATTTTGCCGTACCGGGCCTCTCTTTGTCCTTCGGGTCTGTAATAGTGGAGGGGTCTGTCCCGGTCATGTACTCAACTATGTGGTCGAACTCATACTGGGCATTCACGTCCTTTAAGTCATCGGCCAGCTTGTCCAGCAATTTGTCATCCACGGTAAAGCTGAAGGTGTAGTCGAGCGTTTTTTTCAGCTTTGCGGCCACGTTTGCTTTAAGTTTCTCCCGCAACATCTCTTTTACCGGCATGTAAAACGTCTCTGCCCGTGCCACGTCCATGCGCAACACCTTTGCGCCTACGATAATGAGCCCTGTGCGCGAGAATATGTCTATGATATTACCGGGGCGGGAACTGTGTCTAAGGAAATTCTCCGGTTTTATGATTACGAGCGTTGTTTCGCTTTTTTCACATTCCGGGAACTTGCAGACCTTCTCCAGGACACCGCCGTCGGACTGCGCGTACTCGGCAAGCAGCGCAAGCCGTTTCTTATTTGTCGGCTCGTCTGTGGAGGTAAGCACCGCGGGTTCAAAATATTCTACCTCCCCGTCTTTTCCCTCAAGGTAGTCCCCGAAGGTGCCCCGAACGGTATCTCCCCTTATATGGTCAACCGACCCGACCACGTCATTTTTCAATGTATTTATGGCGTTAGGGCCCTGAAAGAGCAGAAGCATGGTGCGGTTGAGTATTCCGTAACGGTTGTCCCTGCGAAAGTAATCGTTGATATACCTTGTAAAGGCCCTTTTCAGAGGTGGTTCCATATCCTGGGTCTCGACGGTGGCGCAGTACTTGTCTACAAATTCATTGCTCGGCAAGTACATCCTGGCCCCGACAAGCTCCAGTTCGCCCAGGGAGAGGAGGCGCCCGATAATTCCACCTGTCCTGCTCTTTACAAGACTGTATGGAGTTATCAGCACATAGGCGAGTTCGTCTTTCACCGCAGTTTCCTGTAATTATTAAAGGTTCATACAGAATAATAAAATGGAATCCTGTAACGATGCAATTCTAACACAGTCAAGAGGGTGCATCAACTGCTTATAAAAATGACGGGTCTATACGAAGGTCTTCTCAGGGGCCTGAGGGTCTTTATGAGACCTTGTAGACCTGGTCAGATAGCGAAGGTGGCCGGGACCCAGGAGTTTTTCCAGGGCACGCTCAAAGTCCCCCGTGAGAGAGACGTAGAATCTCTTGTTAACCTTTATCCTGGCCCGTTCTTCCTTATGGCCCGAGAGCTCTAGGACGACGGCGCTGTTGCCGTGGTAGGCGGAGAACAGGGCCTTTAGCCGGGACAGTGTCGGATCATCAATGGCGGAATCCTCCAGCCTTATCGCGGCACCCACCCTCTGTGTGTCGGGGTCTTTCGCCTTCTTCTGCGGAGTCGGCGCTGAAGGGCCTTTGGGCTTGCCCTGCGCCTTATGCCTTACGTTCTCCAACAGCGCCGCCGAAGAGACCTTCAACGACGCCCTGCCGTTTCTCACTATAACCCTTCCTTTGACCGACACCACCGCGTCTTTCACAAGGATTTCCTTGCTCTGTTCCAGTTGCCTGCTGAATACGAGGGCGTCCACCTGTCCTTCGAGGTCTTCGATGACCAGGTAGGCCATGGGGTCGCCCTTTCTGGTGGTGGTGTTCTTCAACTCCACAATCACGCCGGCAACCGTGGCCTCTTCGCCTTCCGAAGACTCCTGTAGGCTTGACGTAGACGTCGTTGAAAGTTCTCCAAGCATCTCCTTCAGTTTAAGAAGCGGATGCGAACTGACGTAGAAGCCGAGGACACTTTTTTCTTGGTGGAGCAATTCCTTTTCGGCCCACTCCGGGACGTCAGGTGACGTTATACCGCATGTAGGACACTCAACGGGCCCTTTCGCTCTTAATTCAGTCTTAAGGTCGTCAGTGTGAACTTTTTCACTGGAAGATTGTCCTTTTGCGCTCATTTCAGTTTTTAAGTCAAAGAGGCTTAGTTGGCCACTAAGGCGGTGTTGCCTCTGTTCTTCGGCAAGAAGCAGTTCGTAGTCCAGCGAAGCAAGGTGCTCGGCGCGATGGCCGGGAAGGCAGTCAAAACAACCCGCCTTTATCAGGCTCTCAAGGACCTGCCTGTTGACC
>JAUVQR010000087.1 GCA_030598065.1 Planctomycetota bacterium
CATGCTTCTGGAGGTCCAGCGACATGCCGGTCAAGACCCGTTGGTCAAACCCGGAGATGACCAGCGGCGTCCTTATAGGTCTCAGCCGTAGCAGGCGTGACTCAGGGTCTACTCTTTCAGACGACGCTTCTTTAACCTTCGGTCCCTGAGGAGATGGAGGCGGTTCCGGCATTTCCCACATACCCGAAGATGACCCGGAATCCTCTTTTATGTTCTCGTAGACCGCTTCAGTGCCGAGGTTCATCACGTCCAGCATATCTTCTATGGGTGTGACCCCGGCAATCGGCTCCTTCGCAAAGCTCCAGCCGTACGCCACCGCGCCGATTATCTTGCCGTCTATGTAAACGGGGCTCCCGCTCATTCCGGAGATTATTCCCGTTTTTTCAAGAGTGTCTCCGTACATCTTGATCAATATCATGTCGCCCTTGGCCTCCCAATTCTTTAGGACGCCGAGGATCTCCACGTCAAAGGTGTCTATCCGATCCCCAGAGAAGACCGTCTTGCCGTATCCTCTCATCCCGACCGTTAGCTTATCGGCAGGCATAATAGGAATGGTGTGGTGATGGGCATCGTCGCCGGAACAGGGCGCTGCGGTTATTGAAAGAATAAACGACAGAATGAGGGTACACGGTAAGTTATTGTATCGCATAAGGATAACCCTGCGCACATAAGTACATGCCAAATGGTCTGTTAACTGTGCAAGTGTACCAGTTGCCACTACCTTTGTCAAACGGTAGATAAATAGTAGGAATAAGGGGCTTCATTTTAGACTTTTTAGGTAGGGGCGACCCGGCGGGTCGCCCCTACAAAAGGTCGAGCTTGCTCGCACGTTGGTATACTAGCACGAACGTTGGAGCAAGCCCCAACGCTACATTACGTCCCATAGATGGGGCTGCTACACAGTACACGTTCGAATATATCATCTGGAATCGTTTAACTCTATGCGAACCCGGTTATCTCCGTGCCGTGTGTCACAGGCGGTTGACGCTTGAAGCGTGGAATTTTCTTGACCGGGTTAAGAAGTGGATTCTATAATCTTAGACTATATAATATCGAGAAGAGGTGGTAAGATATCCGCATGCGGGCCGTCGTTCAGCGAGTTATACGTGCTAAGGTTGAGGTGGAAGGCGAGGTTGTCGGGGAGATAGGCCGCGGGTTTGTGGTCCTGGTCGGTGTTGGCGATGACGACACCGTGGAAGACGCAGAATATGTTGCGGCGAAGGTATGCGGACTGCGGATATTCGAGGATGGTGACGGTAAGATGAACCTGTCGCTGAAGGAAGTTGGTGGAGAGGTGTTGGCCGTTTCCCAGTTTACCCTGTACGGCGACTGCAGGAAGGGGCGGAGGCCGTCTTTTGTTGCCGCAGCGGCGCCGGAAAAGGCCAGGGAATTGTACAACTCGGTTGTCAGTCGCCTGAAAGAGATGGGTGTGGCGGTGGCCGAGGGAAGATTTCAGGGCAGGATGATTGTAGAATTGGCCAAGGATGGCCCGGTGACGGTTCTACTGGACAGTAAGAAAGCTTTTTAAGGGAGAGGCGTGTACAGACACAGACGTGGATATATACATGCGGGGCTATTGGCCGTAACGGCGTTTCTTGTATCGGCAACGTTGGTATGCGGGTGTGGCACGCCCGGTAAGGTCCCACCCAGCGTCTCTGTCAAGCCGGGTCCGCTGGTAACCAGAAAGGCGACCAAGACATCACTCAAGCTGCCTCGCGTTAAGATAAGGCCAAACAAGTGGAAGTACGTGGTTGTCCATCACAGCGCGACACAGGCGGGCAGTGCGGCGGCCTTTGACGAATTTCACCGGAACAAGAAGGGCTGGAATAGAGGGCTTGGATATCACTTTGTCATCGGCAACGGAAACGGCGCAAGAAACGGGCTTGTGGAGACGGGGCACAGATGGACAGGTCAGATTGACGGCGCCCATGCGGGATCGAAGGAATATAATCAGCATGGTATAGGGGTTTGTCTTGTAGGGGATTTTGAGGGCGGAAGTCCTACAACGAAACAGATATCCAGCCTTGTCTCATTGGTTACGGAGCTTCAGCAGTTGTGCAATATTCCCCCTGAGAATGTGATATTACATCGGCATATACGAGATACCCAGTGCCCCGGCGATGGCTTCTCATACTATGAGTTACTTGCCAACCTGCCCAGATAAGTTGCTCTCCAGGGGCCGAAAACCGTCATGATACCCTTCAAAGACGACAACCCGACCGAGAGGTTCCCATACGTTACCGTGGCGCTGATTATCCTCAACGGGATGGTCTTTATCCGTGAGATAACGCTAGGGGAGGCCGTTCATGACATGATTTTTTACTACGGTGTTGTGCCGTTAGAGGTTCTCTTCTATTTCAGCAATCCGAGCCTCGACCCGGGTACCATCAAAGACACCTTTCTGCCGTTCTTAACCGGTATGTTCCTGCACGGCGGGCCTATCCACATCCTGGGTAATATGCTGTACTTGTGGGTATTCGGGGACAACATTGAGGACAGGCTGGGGCATCTAAAATTCGTCGGTTTCTATCTGCTCTGTGGAGTTGTGGGGAGCGCCATCCATGTGGCCACGAATCCCACGGTCGGCGTCCCCTGCATCGGAGCGAGTGGCGCGATAGCGGGTGTGCTCGGGGCCTATCTGATTACCTTCCCAAAGGCCCGGGTACTGTGCGTTATTCCTCTCGGGTTCTTCTGGCCGGTCGTAGAATTACCGGCCGCCGCAGTACTGGGTTTTTGGTTTGTGATTCAAATGTTTAACGGGGCCGCTGCCTTTACCGCCACCACCGATGCCGGCGGTGGCGTCGCCTGGTGGGCGCACATAGGGGGGTTTTTGACGGGTGTGGTCCTGATGTTTATCATGTCAGGAATGCGTATTCCGGCAATGATTGGGAAGCGGCACGGCTGAACGCCTTTTAGTTGGCGTTGGCGTTGTTGCGATCGCCCGGTACCTCCTGCGCCTTCACCATCTGGCCGAAGCTCAGGCCCTCCCTCCAGAGAAAGAAGGCTCCCAGTATGATAGAGGTGAATATGCTGACCGACCACAACACAATGGCGTAGCTCTGGGCGGTGGCCGGCGCTACGTGGAACAACTCCAGGCTCTTTTGAACGACGTAGTGAAAAACCCCTATATACCCCGGGGCCTGGGGGATAGCGACCGCCAGGGCTATGCAGATGCATACAAAACACATTGCCGCAAAGGGTATGTCTATCCCAAAAGAGTAACCCAGGAGTATCATTATAAGCACAAACGATATCCACAAACTGAAGGAGAGAAAGGACAACCAAAGGAGCTGTCTAAAATTCTTCAAGACCTTCAGGCCCCGCACAAAGGACTCAAGCAGGTGCAGTATAATGTCTTTGATGGAGTGCGGTAAGAAGAAACAAAGTTTGTTGACCAGGTCAAGCGTCCTCTGCGTGTAGATGTCCAGGAACGCGAGAAGGATGGCACTCGCAATGCAGACACCTGTCAGTATGCCGAGTCCCTTCTTCAACTGAACGAAGAGTAGCGTGTGGGTGTCTATGCTATTACCCGCGGCCGCATAGGCTTCAGTGGCACCCGACCCAGAGCCATGTGGCGTGATAACCGCTATCACCACGGTGGCAAAGATAATCAGGCTCATTGAGTCCATAAGCCTTTCCATTATCACTGTGGCAAAAACGCCCGTGACCCGCACCTTTTCACTCCTGCTGAGAACGACACATCTGATGATTTCCCCTGCCCTGGCGGGTAGAACGTGGTTTGCCATAAGCCCTATGGTGGTGGCGGAGAGGACGTTCGGAAATGACACCTTATTGATTGGCAGCACCAGGAGTTCCCAGCGCGCCGTCCTTATCAGATAGGTCACAAGGGTGATTAGAACCGCGGGTATGACATAGATGTAATCTGCCCTCTGCATCGCACTGTACAACTTATCCCATTCTATCTCCCTCAAAAACAGCCATAGGAAGACGGCGCTTATACAAAGACCTAAGACTAAGGAGATTTTTTTTACGTTTGTTTTCATATTACCCTAATCCATGGAACCTATAAATTGTAACAGATAAAGTCCTTCCTGCAAGGATTGCTTTCGACTGCAGTTCCTGATAGGATTCTTGTTGTGCAAGACTTTGCTGACAGTACCATTTCGGACCGGAGAGCGATATGAGCAACATAATATTTGCTGTTATGTTTATCTATTGTGTAATCCTTTTTGTGTGTCCCGTCAGGAACGCCGTGGCCGGTGCCGATGCAGGGTCGCTGTTTAAGACCCATTGCATCGTCTGTCACGGTGAAGACGGCAGGGGCACCGACCTCGGGAAGCAGTTGGCGGCGATGGCGGAAGGTGTTGAATTCCCGGACTTTACCAGCGCTGACTGGCAGGCAAAGAAGACGGACGAGCGGATGATTGAACAGATAAAGAACGGTTCACCCGACAGGATGTTCCCGTTTAAGGATAAACTGAGCGAAGAGGAGATAAACGTCCTCGTGGTCTACGTCCGCGGGTTTCCGTCAAGATAGAAAGGCTGGAACGGCATTATGTGTATGGAATTGTTTGAACTCAGGGGTCAGGTAGCTCTGGTTACCGGCGCGAGCAAGGGCCTCGGCAGGAGTATGTCCATGGCGCTTGCGGAGGCCGGTGCCGATGTCGTGATGGTGGCCCGGGGTCCGGTTAAGCTGGCAGAGGCCGAAAAAGAGGTTGCCGACATGGGTGTGAGGACGCTCGCGATAGCGGCGGATGTGACGGTGGCCGAAGACGTTGAGAAGATGGTAGGCAAGGCCCTTGCGAAGTTCGGTAAGATTGACATCCTGGTCAATAACGTAGGGACGTATATAGGGAAACCCATAGTTGAGTCAACCACTGAAGAGTGGCTTGACATGATAAACACCAATCTCACCACCACCTATCTCTGCTGCAGGGCAGTGGGCAAGCATATGATAGAGAGGAAGAGGGGAAAGGTGGTCAACATGGCGGCTGCCATAGGCGCCCTCGGCGCCAGAAACGCCTCTGCGTACTGTGCTAGCAAGGGCGGTGTAATACAGCTTACCCGCGCCCTGGCCGTGGAGTGGGCCAAATACGGCATCACCGTCAACGCCATCGCCCCGGGGACCATGGAGACGGAGATAACAAAAAAGATGCTGGAGGATCCCAAGGTCAGAAAGGCGGTAGAGGGTAAGATACCTATGAAGAGGATTGGATACCCTTCAGACCTGGCGGGGGCCGTAATCTTCCTCTCGGCCAGCGGGTCGGATTATATTACCGGACAGACTATGTTTGTGGACGGCGGGTTTTCGGTACAGTAACAGGTCGGCGCGTTAGACCTCAGTCTTCCTGATAGATGACGTCGTCGTAAAACGCCTCTATGTCCCTCTTGTGCTTAAGCTCCTGTTCGGCCAGGGCCTCCAGAACCTTTTTGACGTCCGGGTCGGACATCTCCCGGGCAAACCTGTCATAAAACTCATGCGCCTCCTTCTCGCGCTTCATGGCAAAGACAAGAACGTCCTGAAGGTTGGAGGTATCGGTAATGTCCCTGTCCTCCAGGTATTCGGCTATCTTCAGGTCTTCTATTTTTTTAGGCTTATGGCCTCTTATCTTTTCCGCATCAAGCTTCTGAAGGATTTCCACATGCAGGCGCTCCTCTTTGGCAAGCTCTGAGACCATCTCCTTGGCGCCGGGGTCGGTTATCTTGTCCAATATGCCACTGTAAAGCTTGTAGGCGCTTTCTTCCTTTTCTATGGCCAATTTGATTACGTCGTCTACGGTGATTGCCATCTTCGTAAGACCCTTTCCTGGCTCCTGGTTGCCTATAGTTTACCTTCTCCGGTCGATTTTATTATTTTTCGCCTTACAATTCAAAGGAAATACCTCAAAGGAAATACTTTCTCATAATGCCGGCCTCCGCGTCCATCGGCGCCCTCAATTCTGCGCATTTGTCGTCAAGTAATTACCGGGCAGGGTGAATAATAGTCTCATGCATGGGAACGCATGTGACTGTATGGGACCGTCCGGGAAGATGGGGCATCAAGCTAAATGTATGTGAACACAGGACGTAAAACAACCCAATGCAGCCGTACAAGATATATAGCACATACCCCAAAATTATACTACAGATAGTATTTTTTGGTTGATATATTTGGGTTTTCTGTTATATTCTTGTACCAAATGGCGGGCGTTGATCTATCTACAGAACTCTGCGGGATGGAACTCAGAAATCCCACGGTGCTTGCCTCGGGCATCCTTGGCACCACCAAGCCACTTCTCCAGATGGCCGTCAAAGCCGGTGCTGGCGCGGTCACTACCAAGTCGATAAGCGCCGACCCCATGCCAGGACACAATAACCCCATCACACCCGCCAGCCGACAATACACCGAGCGAACACATCGATGACCAAGGCGGTGTACACAACACCGCGCCAGGTCGCAACGTACGTGATGTCGGCCACCCACAGCTGGTTAGGGCGTGCTGCGGTAAATGTCCGTTCAACCAGGTCCATCGGCCGCTCCGCCATCAAGTCCGGGATCGTCGTTTTGTAGCCCTTACCCCACACCACGCCTCGGATACC
>JAUVQR010000028.1 GCA_030598065.1 Planctomycetota bacterium
GGCGTTGGCGATACGATAACGGGCTCGGGCCATGTCTTTCACCGTACGTAGTCCCCTCGCCTACAATCTGACCCTCGTTATTTATGCCATATGCAAATTCTAGAACCCAGCAATACCCTGTGGAAAGCCGTTCGTTCAGGTCTTGCATCCCATTGGTGCTGTCCCAGAGAAAGGCGTGGGACTCGCCGCTGCTGGTATCTGTAAAGCCTACCACATGGCCAGAGTCGTTGATGCCAATGGCTGCGCTCGAACTGCCGCCGAAGGTGCCGAGGTCGATGATG
Source organism: Planctomycetota bacterium (assembly GCA_030598065.1). GTDB lineage: Bacteria > Planctomycetota > Brocadiia > Brocadiales > Bathyanammoxibiaceae > Bathyanammoxibius. The sequence continues at coordinate 282 of JAUVQR010000028.1, forward strand.
ACACACAGCCCGTAAGAGGGCTTGGCATTAAAGATAAGGAACGATGCAGAATACAGGAAGAAATACAGACACTCTTTTACTTATGGTGCTTTTCTCGGTAATACGGTGGTCAATTCGGTAGAACGTTATATATAGTTTAACCTTTTTAGTATCAATGCGTTATTTCAGACCCAGTTTTTTAGCTCCACGGTAGACATTAAAAGACTAACTTAAATAATGGTACTAACAGTGGGGGAAGGTCACAAGACGCCATCAATGTGATAAACAGTACCATAACTATTTTTGTTTGGCCGAGACCAGCACCAGCCCTTCCATTATACCGCTCTTTCTGACCGCCTCAGCCACCTTGTCGGTCAAGTTGAAGTACTGTCTTCTCGCGTCCGCGTTGAACCACAGGTACTCCGTGTGCGACTTCATCCTGAAAACCTCCGTTCGGTAAAAGGTGATAGCGACGGTATTTAGTCGACGCTTGTATTGACGGTCGAAAGGAAGAGACGAAGCTCCTTTTGGGTTGACCCTCATGTTGCAGTGCTTATAATAGTAATGAAATCATTCTAAACGTGACGGCATGCGCGAGCAACAATGTTATATTATTTTCTCAGACCTGGACGATACGTTGCTGAGCCACGCCGACTACTCGTGGGAAGAGGCGATGCCCGCCTTGGAGACCGTCAGGGAGAGAGGCATTCCCCTGATTTTGTGTTCAAGCAAGACGCAGGCGGAGATTGAGTTGTACCGGCGCAGGCTTGAAAATGAACACCCATTCATATCTGAAAACGGCGGTGGCATATTTGTGCCTGTCGGCTACAGGGGGTTTAGGCCGCCGCACTTCGACAAGGTTCAAGACGGCTATTGGGTGGTGAGCCTGGGGGTCGAATACCCGTCGCTGGTGACGGCCCTTGAAGGTATCAGGAAAAGGACCGGGTTAAGGATTAAGGGCTTTTCGGACATGAGCGACGATGAAGTGGCCCGGCTGACTGGCCTTGGTATTGACGAGGCCCGGCTTGCCAGAAAGCGGCAGTACGATGAACCTTTTATTGTTGAGGGTGACGCGGGCGGACTTGCGGAGGCGGTAAAGGCGGAGGGGCTGGAGTACACGGAAGGTGGAAGGTTCTTCCACCTGATGGGCGGCGTGGACAAGGGCGTTGCTACCGTGAAGCTGACCGAGATCTACAGGGAAAACTGCCCGGATGTAGATGTTGTTACCGTTGGAATAGGGGATAGTCTGAACGACCTTCCAATGCTTAGGTCGGTTGACATAGCCGTTCTTGTGAAAGGGCCTGGAGGCGAACACGAACGGAGGGTGGTTGTAGACGGACTCATACGTGCCGAGGGAATAGGGCCTAAGGGTTGGAACGACGCGGTGCTCAAAATCATTACGCAGTAAGTTTTTGAACTGAGGGAGGTACAGACATGGCGGATTTTTGCCAAAATGGCGATATTACCACGCTGCACCGGATGGGTGAAGACCGGTTGGATAGACTGGAGTCCGACCTGATGCGTTACTCCAGAAGGAGACCGATTGCGCTTGTCCTCCCGACTATTTACGCTGAGCTGGAAGGGACGGCCCTGCCGAACATTGTTAAGGAACTCACCAACGTCAAATACATTGACCAGATAATAATAGCGCTGGGAAGGTTCACCGAAGATCAATATAAACACGCAAAGGAGTTCTTCGCCCCGCTTCCTCAGGACGTGAAACTTATACACAACGACGGCGAACGGATAAAGAAGCTGTATTACCTGTTGGACACTGAGGGTATTTCTGCCGGACCGGACGGGAAAGGCAGATCGGCGTGGCTGGCGTATGGATATATACTGGCAAAAGACAGGGCAAGGATTATCGTGCTCCACGACTGCGACATCCTTACATACGACAGGGAGTTCCTGGCCAGGTTGTGCTATCCGGTAGCCAACCCTCACCTGGATTTTGAGTTCTGCAAGGGTTACTACATGCGTGTCACCGACCGCATGCACGGCAGGACCACCAGGTTGTTCGTCGCTCCTTTGGTAAGGGCGCTGATGCAGCTTTTGGGTAAGCTGGACTATCTGTTATACCTGGACAGCTTCAGGTATCCGCTGGCGGGCGAGTTCTCAATGGTCGCCGACCTGGCCCGCATAAACCGTATACCCGGTGACTGGGGCCTGGAGGTAGGCGTTCTCTCTGAGATATACAAGAATTGTTCCAAGAGGCGAATATGCCAGGTTGACCTCTGTGAGACGTACGAGCACAAGCATCAATCCCTGTCGGCGGAAGACCCGACTACCGGGCTTATGAGGATGGCGGTCGACATCTCAAAATGCCTTTTCAGGACATTGGCCAGTTCGGGAGTACACTTCAACGAAGGCTTCTTCAGGGCGCTCAAGGCGACGTATTTCACTACGGCCCACAACTTTATAGATAAGTACAGTGACGATGCCATCATTAACGGGCTCAAATTTGACCGCCACCAGGAGGCGAAGGCCGTGGAGGCGTTCACCAAGGGTCTCAGTATAGCGGGAGAACGGTACAGGGATGACCCGACGGGGATGCCGCTCATACCGAACTGGAACAGGATTACCTCCGCAATCCCAAATTTCTTCGAACTTCTTGAAGAGGCCGTGGATGCGGACAACAAGTGAGCTCAAGAGGGATGCAAAGGACATCTTTAATACGGCGCTTAAGGCGATAGACCCCTCCCGGCTTGTAAGAGAAGCTGTCAGGTTAGACGGGCACAGCCTGGACGTGGCTGGAAGGCGGTATGACCTTCGAGACGTTGAGCGGGTCTTCTTGATAGCCATCGGTAAGGCCGCGGCGCCTATGGCCGGTGCGCTGGAAGGTATTTTGGGGAATAGGCTGAGTGGTGGCATAGTTGTAGCGAAGTATGGTTACGGGCTGCCGTTGAGCAGGGTCAGGGTAATTGAAGCAGGACACCCGGTTCCCGATAAAAATAGTGTAAAGGCGAGCAGGGCCGTGCTTCATCTGGCTGCAGGCGCAGGCAAACGAGACCTTGTCTTTTGCCTGCTGTCGGGAGGAGGCTCCGCGCTGCTTTGCGGTCTGCCGGATGAAATAACGATTAGTAACCTAAAGACCCTCACAAGGCTGTTGCTTGCATCGGGCGCTGACATAAAGGAAATGAATACGGTCAGAAAACACGCGTCACTGATTAACGGTGGCCGGTTGGCCAAGGCTATATACCCGGCGGCCATTGTTAATCTCATAGTCTCCGACGTCGTTGGAGACAAGCTTGACACGGTGGCGTCGGGTCCGACGCTGCCGGTTGGGAACCGTTTTCGGGACGCTATTGACGTATTGACCAGGTACGGCCTTACGAAGAAGGTGCCGCGAGGCGTTTACAGATACATGCAAATGGGGTTAAGGCGGCCGGCGTCTGAGGGGCCCGGGAGGAGCGCCCCGTGCTTTAAGCGTTGCCAGACCCATCTGCTGGGCAGCAACGTCATAGCGCTTGAGGCGGCGGAGAGACGCGCGAAGTTGCTCAGTTTTAACAGTATGATATTTAGTTCTTCGATTACCGGTGAGGCCAGGCAGGTGGCGTCTGTGATGGTTTCGATGGCCAACGAGGTGCTTGAACATGGTAGGCCGGTTAAGAGACCGGCCTGCATGATTGCGGGTGGAGAGACCACTGTCACCGTTGAGGGAAACGGCCTGGGGGGCAGAAACCAGGAGTTTGCCCTGGCCGCCGCACTGGAGTTGGACGGGTGTCATGATATAAAGGGGAATGTGGTGGTGTTGAGCGGCGGCACCGACGGCACCGACGGCCCGACCGACGCGGACGGCGCGATAGTGGATACCAATACATGCGGAAGGGCGAAGAAGAGGTTTAAGCTGGATGCGGCAGACTACCTTCGAAGAAACGATTCCTATCACTTTTTCAAAAGAGCGGGTGGACACCTTATCACGGGCCCTACGCGTACCAACGTAATGGATATAATGATGGCCCTAATTGCATAGCATTAGAAAAGGAGGTCATGGTGAAGTTTAGTACGGCGTTGAGGCGTTATCCTCGCAGAAGGATTGAGAAGATTGATAACGTCGACCTGGTGGTAGGCATTCCATGTTATAACAACGACGGTACGATCGCTCACGTGGTTAAGACGGTCGGCCAGGGCCTTTCCACGTATTTTCCCAAGGAGAGGTCCTTGGTCATCGTGTGTGACGGGGGCTCTACGGACGATAGCCGCGAAGAGGCAATCGCCATACCGGTTGAACCGTATATTGAGAAGCTGATAACAATATATAGGGGAGTTCCCGGAAAGGGTTCGGCGCTGAGGGGGATATTCGAGGTGTCAGAGTACCTGGACGCCAGGGTCTGCGCGGTATGTGACTCAGACCTGAGGTCCATTACGCCGGAATGGATAAAAAACCTGATAGGTCCTATCGAACAGGAGGAGTACCAGGTAGTTACCCCTTACTACAGGCGCTACAAGTTTGACGGAACCATTACGAACAACGTGGTCTATTGTCTTACAAGGGCTCTGTACGGGCGCAGGGTAAGGCAGCCCATCGGCGGCGATTTTGCCTTCTCGCGTAAGTTTATCAAGACCTGTATGCAGGAGGATGTCTGGGATACGGACGTAGGCAGGTTCGGGATTGACATATGGCTTACAACTACGGCTATAGTAAAGGACTTCAGGATGTGCCAGGCGCGTCTGGGTGTAAAGGTACACGATGCAAAAGACCCCGGTGAGGCGCTGGGCGCAATGTTCAGACAGGTTGTCTCCACACTCTTCAACCTTATGGAAGAGCACTACGATTTCTGGAAAGACGTCAAGAAGAGCAAGCCCGTTGACCTGGTCGGGGAAGAGCCCAAGGCGGAGCCACAGAGTTTTCCCGTTAACAAAGAAGTTTTGGTAGAAAACTTCAAGACCGGATTTAACAATTTTGGTGCGCTGTGGAAGACTGTACTCACGAAAAAGGATTTCAATGCAGTACAAAAGCTGACTTCTCAGAATGCTGACAATTTCTTTATGGACGAAGACCTGTGGGTGAGGATACTTTACGACTTTGCCGCCACGTTTCACCATTGGGAGAAGGACAGGTATAAACTGGTTATGCTTATGACGCCGCTGTATTTTGCGCGCATCGCGCATTTTGTCAATCTTACAGAGGATATGGACGAAGAGGGAGCCGAGAAGATGATAGAGGAGTCCGCCCGCAGGTTTGAAATGGAAAAGGATTATCTATTAGACCGTTGGAAAGCGAAAGAGTAAAACTTTGGCCATAACAAGGACATGTCTAACATTGCTTTTTGCCGCGTCTGTCGCGCTCCACATCTCCTGTGCGACGCCTGGCGACATAGCCAGTCTGGAGGAAAGGGTTAAAGTAGAGCCTGACAGCGTGCAGGCGCACTATTACCTGGCGCTGGCCTATGTCAATGCGGGGCTTGAATGGGAGGGACAGCGCGACGTGGGTGTGGCCACCATCGCCAGCAAGAAGTGGGTCAACAGGGCCATGACGCAGTTTGAGAAGGTCATGGAGCTTGACCCTAAATTTCCTGAACCCCATTACTGGCTTAAGGTCATTTACAATGCCGAAGGCAAATATGAAGAGGCTGACCGGGAGGCCGAGGTATACGTCAATTTAACGGCACAGGCAAAAAGACGTTACGAAAAATGAATCGTCTGCTCACGATATCCCTTCTCTTGCTGCTCCCCCTGGGCTGCCGTGGAGAGCGTGAGCCCTGGGCCGACAAGGCCACAGTAGTCTTCAAACACGGCAAGGCCGCCGGCGCAAACACCATCAAGGAACTCATACTCCGCTTCGAAGACCGGAACCCCGACATCAGGGTAATAGAGGAAATACTTCCGGCCACCACCGACGAGCAGCATCAGTTCTACGTCACAAACCTTGAGGGGCGCTCGTCCGATTTCGACGTGATGGCGCTGGACGTGATATGGACGCCCGAATTCGCCCAGGCCGGCTGGCTGGATGACCTGAGTGGCCGCCTGTCCGATGATGAAATCAGCAAGTTCCTCAAGGGTCCAGTGGTGGCGGACACCTATAACGGGCGGCTGTATGCGGTTCCGTGGTACGTTGACGCGGGTGTGCTGTATTACAGAAAAGACCTGCTGGAGAAGTATGGACTGGACCCTCCGTCAACCCTGGAGGAGCTTGTGGCATCAGCCCGCAAGGTGCTGGAGGCGGAAAAAGACCCGCACCTGTACGGGTTCGTATGGCAGGGCAAGCAGTATGAGGGACTGGTTTGTGTGGCTCTTGAATTCATAAGGGGAAACGGGGGGGAAATTCTTAATGCTCAAGGCGAATGCCGGCTCAACGACCCCAGGGTAACGGGCGCCCTGGGTTTTATGCGTGACTTGATTCATAAGTACAATGTATCTCCGCCGTTGGTCACCACTGCAGACGAAGAGTCCACCAGACACACCTTCGGTCTGGGCCGGGCTTTGTACATGAGAAACTGGCCGTACGCATGGAATCTATTCCAGGAGCAGGGCTCTGAGGTCAAGGGCCTGGTAGGTGTGACGGCAATGCCTTCATTCAGCGATAACACCGGTAACCGGGGTGTAGCCACGCTGGGGGGTTGGCAGCTCGGAATAAACAAACACTCACGTCACCCTGACGCCGCATGGAGGTTTGTCGAGTTCATGACCGGCTATGAGTCACAAAAGGCCCTTGCCATCGACGCTGGGTACAAGCCTGCCAGAACAGCGGTATACTCAGACCCGGAACTAATCAATAAACAACCGTTCATCGTAGACCTGTACCCTATAATAGCGAGCGCGAGGCCCAGACCGGTCACGCCGTTTTATATGATGATGTCACAGGTGCTTCAGTCGGAGTTCAGCGCGGCCATTAACGGAATCCGCACGCCCCGGAGGGCTGTCTCACGGGCGGACAGGCAGATTGCGTACATACTGGAACTGTCGAGGCTTTGGAAACAGAGGGGCTGACGTGGCAGACCGGAGAGACCCGTTCCCGACTGAGGAGGGTAGACTGGCGCTGCTGCTCATGGCGCCGGCGGGGTTTGTGGTGCTCGGTCTGGCGATATATCCGATAGTTGACGTCCTGTGGCTGAGCCTCCACAGGAAGATGCTTATCTTTGGCATCTCAGGGTTTGTGGGGCTGGAAAACTACGCGCGCCTTCTGGGGGATGGCCGTTTTTGGAACAGCTTTTTTAATACGTTTTATTTCACGGCAGTCTCTGTCTCTATTGAGCTTTTACTGGGCTTGCTGATTGCCCTGGCGTTGCACAGGGCGTTTCCCGGTAGGGGCATGATGCGGGCCGTGGTACTCATTCCATGGGCCGTTCCCACCGTTGTATCCGCAAAGATGTGGCAGTGGATATACAATCCCGACTTTGGTGTCTTGAACTACCTTCTGCGCGAGTGCGGCGTGATATCGGCAAACGTTAACTGGCTGGGTCATAAATACATTGCAATTCACGCGGTCATACTGGCAGATGTGTGGAAGACGACGCCGTTTATGGCATTGCTGTTGCTTGCCGGGCTGCAGGTCATTCCGCAGGACCTATATAAGGCGGCTATGGTGGACGGCGCCGGCGCCTGGCGCAGGTTCCGTCATATTACACTGCCGTTACTGAGGCCCGCTATCCTTATCGCCCTGCTCTTCCGAACCCTTGACGCCTTCAGGATGTTTGACACCGTGTACGTCCTCACCGGTGGCGGACCGGGTGACAGGACCGAGACCCTCAGCGTCTACGCCTACAAGCTTATGTTTCAGACACTGCAGTTCGGCTACGGCTCAGCCGTGTCGGTCATCACGTTCGTCTGTGTCCTGTTGATAAGCGTGCTGTACATAAGACTCCTGGGTGGTCACATGAGGCTTGGCACTTGACATGAAGTTGACCGGAAACAGAATGTTTAACGTCTTGCTGCTTTGCGTGGCGCTGGGGTTGATTGCGATATGGAGCTTGTGCCCGTATATATGGCAGCTTATCACGTCGTTGAAGCCGTCTGAGGAATTGGCATTACTGCCTCCTCTTTTGCCCACCAGGATTGATTTGTCTCACTACCCGGCCGTATTCCATGAGATGCCATTTGCGCGAATAATGTTCAACAGCCTTGTTGTGGTGTCATGCACCACCGCCTTTTGCATCACAATAGGCTCATTAACCGCATACGCCCTTGCAAAACTGAGATTTAGAGGAAAGATTGCCGTGCTGGGCCTGGTGCTCGCCGTCTCCATGTTCCCGCCCATTTCTATTGTCAGTCCGCTTTACATGATTATACGCGCCCTTGGGTTGAGAGATACATACGCGGCGCTTATCTTCCCGTATTCCACGTTCGCCATGCCGCTGAGTATATGGATAATGACCAGCTTCTTCAGGGAGATACCCGACGACCTTATCAGGGCTGCCAAGGTGGACGGCTGCACGCCGTTGCAGACCCTGTATAAGATAATATTCCCGCTTGCCATACCGGGCGTCGTCACGGCTGCCATAATGGTCTTCATCTATTCCTGGAACGAGTTCCTGTTCGCGCTAAGCTTCACTACGACGTACGCTACCAGGACAATCCCCGTGGGCATCGCCCTTTTTCCGGGGGTGCATGAGGTCCCGTGGGGTGACATGGCCGCCGCCTCGGTCATAGTGACCGTGCCGCTTATCATCCTGGTGGTGGTGTTTCAGAGGCGCATAGTCGCCGGTCTTACGGCGGGTTCTGTTAAGGAGTAGAGATGGCTGGTATACGACTTGAGGGGATTACAAAGAAATTCGGCGGCACGGAGGTAATCCGCGGCATTGACCTCGAGATTCAGGATAAGGAATTTTTCACCCTGGTGGGCCCGTCCGGCTGCGGTAAATCCACGTTACTGAACATAATCGCTGGACTTGAGGAATTGACCTCCGGCAGGGTGTTGTTTGACGGGGAGGCCGTTGATGCGCTGTCGCCGAGGGATCGGGACGTGGCCTTCGTGTTCCAGAGTTACGCCCTGTATCCTCATAAGAACGTGTACGAGAACGTGGCCTTTCCACTGAGGATGGCGGCGACGCCTGAAGGCGTCATCGACAGCAAGGTAAAGGAGGCCGCCGCGCTGTTGGGGCTTGAGGGCCTTTTGCAGAGAATGCCCCGGGAGTTGAGCGGCGGGCAGAGGCAGAGGGTTGCGCTGGGCAGGGCGCTGGTCAGGGACCCAAAGGTGTTTCTTTTGGACGAGCCTCTTTCTAACCTTGATGCGGCCTTAAGGGCGCAGATGCGGGCCGAACTGAAGAAGCTCCAACACGGCCTTCGATGCACCTTCGTGTACGTAACACATGACCAGGCCGAGGCAATGACCCTTTCCGACAGGCTGGCCGTGATAAGGGATGGTCGCATCGAACAGTACGGTAGCCCCAGAGAGGTCTATGACCGCCCCGTGAACACGTTTGTGGCCTCGTTCCTGGGTAGCCCGCCAATGAACCTTATACCCGCAACATTTGCCAAAGAACGTGTGGAGATAGGTGATTTCGCGTTGCCGTTGAGTTCCGGCGAAGCCAGGGCCCTTGCCGGCAGGCTACAGACCGAGAAAGTTATATTGGGCATAAGACCGGAAAATGTTAAACTGCTTTCACAAGAAAAACCGGGGAGTTTTGAGGCTGTTGTATCGGTGATAGAGACAATGGGGGCCGAGAACTTTGTAAACCTCGTGCTTTCGGGTCACCGAATCGTCGCAAGGACGCGTACGGATTTTGTTGCCAGGGAGGAAGAACGGCTGTTCGTGGCATTCGAGAAGAACAGTTTGCATTTATTCGATGCGGTTACTGAAGAAAACGTACTTTTGAAGTGGGGTGAGTGAAGAATGAGGTTGAAGAAACTGTTGCCGATTGCGATTGGCGGTGGGGTCGCCGGCCCCGTATTGATAATTATCGTCATCCTGATTGTATACCCGAACCTCTTTGTTCGCGGGTTGATTAGGCAGGAGTTTGAACAGGAATTCGGCGAAGTGGCGACCGCTGAGGACTTCTCGTTCAGCTGGAAAAGGGGAGTGGAGATATCCAAACTGTCGGTGCGGGGTAAGGAGGGCGAAAAGCCGGTACTGACAGCGGATAGCATTTATCTGAAGTTCAGTATACTGCCTCTTCTTAAAGGGGACTTTGTCATTAAAAGACTGACCGTCAACCGTCCGGAACTGGTGCTGCATATTGGAGATAATGAGGGGTACTGGCATCCGGTGCTTGGCGGTATAGCCGGGTTGCCCGTGCCGGGCAGCGAAGAAACCGCGTTCATCGGTGAAGGTGAAATGGATGTCAGGGTTATCGACGGTACTGTTTTGTTTGAGGATGCGTCCGGCGGAAGGCCGATAAGCTTAGAAAACTTTAATCTCACGTCCAGCGGCATCAATTCAAGGGACGACATTCTGATTGAGGGTGGATTTGACGTCGTCGCCGGTGGCGGCCGGGATCACGTGGATATTTCCGGCTCGGTGCGTGGCCTTGAAAACGGAAGCCTTGAGGCGGTTCAGGTGGAGCTTGACCTCAATTCCGGCTTCGCTGAACTAAAGGCTGTCGTTGATATGCGCAATCTGCAAAGGCCCGGAGAAAAGGTGGCTGCATTTATAATTAACGCGGACCTGCAAAAAACGTCAGACAGTATCGGCTACTTCTTGCTGCTGCCGGAAGGTATTGAA
>JAUVQR010000065.1 GCA_030598065.1 Planctomycetota bacterium
CCTGAACCAGTTGACTGAGAATATCTTTGGGGGAGCGGCTATTTTCTTCCCCATATTGAGCCAATGCCTGAAATAATCGCCCATGTGATAGCCGCAGAAGGGGAGCATGGCCATGGGGTCTCTTCTTACCACACCTACCTGCGCGGTGGCGGCGGCGGTGGTCTCGGAACCCGTTCTGGCGCCCACAAATACACCGTGTTGCCAGTTAAAGCTCTCCACTACCAGCGGTATAAGATGTGTCCTTCTCCCTCCCAGTATCATAGCTGAGATGGGAACGCCCTGTGGGTTCTCGAGTTCCGGCGAGACGGTGGGGCAGTTGGATATTGACACGGTGAACCTGCAATTTGGGTGCGCGGCCGGTTTTCCCGAGGAACTGTCCCAGGGCTTACCCTGCCAATCCAGCAGGTTCTTTGGCACGGGGCCGTCCAGGCCCTCCCACCAGGGCTCATTTGTATCCGTGTTAAGGGCCGTGTTTGTATAAAGGGTTGGATAGAACTTGTTGGCCTTTAGCGTCCTTATCATATTGGGATTGCTCTTCATGGAGGTGCCCGGTACCACCCCGAAGAAGCCCGCCTCCGGGTTGATGGCGTACAGCCTGCCGTCGGGACCGATGTTTAACCAGGAAATATCATCTCCCACGGTCCATATCTTGTAGCCGGGGAGCGCGGATTCCAGCATGGCCAGGTTGGTCTTTCCGCAGGCGGAAGGCATTGCCGCGGTGATATAGGTAATCTTGCCCTCCGGGTCCTCAATGCCGACAATCAGCATGTGTTCGGCCATCCATCCTTCTTTCCGGGCCAGACAGGAGGCCATCCTTAAGGCAAAGCACTTCTTCCCCAACAGGGCGTTCCCTCCGTAACCTGAGCCAATGCTCCAGATTAGATTGTCATCGGGGAAGTGCATAATAAACCGCCTCTCAGGGTCAAGGTCCCCCACGGAATGGAGTCCCTTTGCGAAGTCCTGACGGTCGCCGATTTTATCTATAGCGAAGTTCCCTACGCGGGCCATTACTCTCATATTCACGGCCACATAACAACTGTCGGTAAGCTGGACACAGGCCTTTGCGTAAGGTGAGTCGGGATGCCCCATCGTGTACGGTATGACGTACATCGTCCTGCCCTTCATGCAGCCGCTGGACAACTTGGTGAGGCGTTCCTTCGCCTCGTCGGGCGCCATCCAGTTATTGTTTGGTCCTGCGTCCTCTTTATTCTTGTGACAGACAAAGGTCAGGTGTTCTGCGCGCGCCACATCATTGGGATGGCTGCGGTGCAAAAAACAATTGGGATACGTCTCCGGGTTGAGTTCGTAAAACACCTGACGTCCCCCGAGCTTTTCTTCATTTATCCCTATATTTATCAGCCTGCGGGCCTCTTCCTCGGTACCGTTGCACCAGTAAATCTTATCCGGTTGGGTGAGAGTTGCTACCTCTTCAACCCATTTCTCAAGGTGTGTGGCCATATCATAATATCCTTTCTCAAATAAGCTATGCAGGTTGCCGGGATAATTTCGAACCTGCAATACTACATATTTTTTACCCTTTTGGCAAGACAGTTAATGGATTAAGGCGTCTAGACCCATTAATATGGCTTGACTTAATGAAAGAAACTGATAAAAGAGAGTATGTAAGAAGGCATGGAGCAGCCGGTAAGACAGGCTCTTAGCCCACCTCAAGGACAACCCTGTTTTTTCGGGAAGAAACCTTCAGGAAGTTTTGTACAGGCCGCCGATGCGCACATAGTTGACACAGGCAAAGGCACCATAGAGACGGAGGAGCAGCGCATAATCGGGGAGATTAGTCGCAGTACAATAGCATGTTAGAGCATCACGGATTTGCCAATTATTACGAGGTACTTAAGGTTGACCAAGCGGCATGTACCGATGAGATAAAGCGGTCCTTCAGGAAGCTGGTCAAGGAGTACCACCCTGACAGTAACGGCAATAAGCCCGGCGCTGAGACCAAGGTCAAGCAGGTCATTCAGGCCTACAAGATGCTCAGCGACAGGTCGCGCCGAGACCAATATGACAGGATGCTGGGCGTCGTAAAGGGGCGGAACGGCAGTATCCTTAAGAAGTGGCAGGACACCGCCAATTTTCGGGCCAGGGCGACACTAATGGACCTGCTTGAGCACAGGGGCCGGCAGGCGCTCAAGAATTATGACCGTCTCAAGAGGGACGTGGAGGACTTCAGCCTCCTTTCCTGCTTCTCTTTCAAGGATTTCATAGACTGCACCTTCCTTCTGGGCGAAGAGTGTGAAAAGCAGAGAAGGTACGTTGAGGCCCTGGAGTTTTATGAGGACGCGTACATACGTCTGGAGCAGGGGAGCAGGAGGCAGTACCTCTTTGGTGAGATTAAGGACCGCATCCAGAAGATATATTGCCGCCGCCTGGCCAGAAGCGCCGGTCCGAAAGAGGCGATAGAATATTACGAAAAGGCCCTGGAACTGAAATTGGATAAGAGCGAAGCTGCCCAGGTGTACAAGAAGATGGCCGAGAGTTACCTGAAGCTGGGCGACTACTATTCGGCCGCGGCGCATCTTAACCTTGCGCTTTCCTTGAAGCCCAACCTGAGAGGCGTTCAAAGGGTTTGCGACAAGCTTACCCCCCACATCCGTCTGAACGGCCTCGCCTCACAAGCGTCACACGTCACACAGTGAAGAGAGATGACACCGTCATCCTGGAGACCACCCTCCCCAACCTGAACCTCTTCAAGAGGGGAAAGGTAAGGGACGTCTACGAATTTGGCGGGAACCTGGTCTTCATCGCCACCGACAGGATATCCGTCTTTGACGTGGTCGTGCCGACCGGAATCCCCTGCAAAGGCAAGGTACTGACCGCGCTATCGGAGTTCTGGTTTGACAAGCTCTCCCACATAATACCCTCTCACTTCATTACCTCTAAGATTGAGGATATGGGTGAGGGGTTGACCCCTTTCGACGACGTCCTGGGACGTACCATCAAGGACGTCCTGGCGGGCAGGACCATGTTGGTCAAGAAGACGCAGCCGCTTCCCGTTGAGTGCGTGGTCAGGGGCTATCTCGCCGGCTCGGGCTACAAGGAATACCTTGAAGCCGGCCACATCCAGGACGTTGAACTACCCGCCGGCCTCAAACAGTCGGAGAAGCTGTCCGAGCCCATATTCACGCCCGCCACCAAGGCGGAGAACGGCCATGACGAGAACATCCCGGTCTCGCGGATGATAGACCTTGTGGGCGCGGACGTCGCGCGGCAGGCTATAGACAAGAGCATGGCAATATTCAAAGAGGCCGGTGAGTATGCGCTGGAAAGGGGGATTATAATCGCCGATGCCAAGTTTGAATGGGGCCTCCTGGGCGGTGAACTTATCCTGATAGACGAGGTGTTCACGCCCGACTCATCCCGCTTCTGGCCGCTTGAGAGCTACAGCCCGGGCCACCCCCAACCCTCCTTCGATAAGCAGTACGTCAGGGATTACCTGGAGTCCACCGGCTGGGACAAAACCCCTCCGGCGCCGCCCCTGCCGGACAATGTGGTGGAGAAGACCACCGAGAAGTATCTTGAGGCCTACCGCCTCCTCACCGGAAAAGAGCTAGCGTAATTACATGTTTTGGGTGGACGTAGACAACAACCTTCATGGTCGTTGATTCCTTTTGTAAGCATCAACAGATTTGCCCCTGTGCTTGCCTGGAATAAACCCCTACAACATACTTTTGTATTGTAGGGTGCGTCTTGACGCACCACGGTATCACGGGTTATACAACCTCTTCACCGCTAGATAAATAAAAATCTTGCCCTTATGAAGTGACAGGATTAGAATGTTCTCAGGAGGGTATCAACAATTATAGAATACCACTACAGAAGGGCTTATGAATAAGATTCGCACCATATTTCTGTGTCTTCTGATACTGGCACTGGCCTGCCCGCTGTTGGTAACGGCACAGGAGGAGTCTGTACAGGAGGGGCCTGCGGGGATGGAGTTTGCGCAAGAGGAATCATCACAGGAGGAGGTTTCGCCTCAGCAGCCGGAGTCGCAGCCGCAGCCGCAGAAAGCCTTTATCATAGCGCTTGAGGGCATGATAGACGGTGGACTGCTCAGCTCGGTGGAGAGGCGCACCAAGATTGCGCTCGCGGAAAAACCCTCGCTTATAATCTTTGAGATAGACACCTACGGCGGCCGCCTCGAACCCGCCTTTGAGATATCCGAGTATATAGCGGACATCCCGGAGGAAACGAAGACCGTGGCCTACATCCCCAAGAAAGCCATCTCCGCCGGCTCCCTTATAGCCGTGTCCTGCAACGAGATAGCGATGGGCCCCTACGCGGAGCTTGGCGACTGCGAGCCCATTATCCCCTCGGCGGAAGGCGGCTACAAGACGGTGGGAGAAAAGATACAGACCGTCCTCCGCACTAAGTTCCGCAAGTTCGCCGAGAAGAACGGATATCCGGTGAAACTGGCCGAAGCCATGGTTACAAGCGAGGTGGAGGTATATTATATCGTAACGGAGGACTCTCCCGAAGGCCGCTTTGTCACCTCCAGGGAACTGAAGGAGATGACTGAAGAGGAGACCAAGAAGATAAAGTCCAAGAAACTTATAGTTGAGAAGGGCAAGCTCCTCACCATGCATTCAGGCGAGGCCAAGGAGTACGGCTTCGCAAAATATATAGTAAAGGGACGTGACGAACTCTTGGAACGGTACGGCGTGGAGGAGGAACGGATTGAGACACTTGTGGTCAACTGGTCGGAGGATCTGGTGCGTTTTCTGGACAGTATCGCCCCCATACTCCTGGGCGTGGGGCTGGTGGCCATCTGGCTGGAGCTCAAGGCCCCGGGTGTAGGGCTGCCGGGGATAATCGGCGTCCTGTGCCTGGCCACCGTGTTCCTGAGCAAGTACATGGTCGGGCTTGCGGAGGTGCCTGAGATGGTCATCTTCGCTATGGGTATGATGTTGCTTGCCGTGGAGGTATTTGTACTCCCCGGGTTCGGGCTATTTGGCCTTGCGGGTGTCGCTCTCATGCTTGTAGGTCTGGTACTGGGGTTTCAGGACTTTCTTGTGCCTCAGACCCCTTACGACTATGCTGAGTTAAAGACAAACCTGCTCCAGATATTTGCCAGTATGATAGGTAGCATTGCGGCAATGGCGATAATGCTGAGGTATCTGCCCGGCATCCCGCTGTTTGGCCGGCTGGTGTTAAGCGCCTCGGAAGAGGCGGCGCTGGGGTACGAGACGGTGCCCGTTGTCTCCAGGGAAGACCTGATTGGCAAGAGGGGTTACGCCCTGAGCACGCTGAGGCCCGCGGGAAGGGCCGATTTCGGGGGAGAGGTACTGAACGTGATCACGCAGGGCGAATTCATCGCGACCAACCAGGCGGTCGAGGTGGTGGAGATACGCGGCAACAGGGTGGTGGTGAAACCGGTTTGAGTCCGACTCTAATGTAGCTCTCTGCCTTTTTTGATACCTCAAGTTTTCGCCGTCATACCGGCGCCGCTTACGAAAATCCGCCGGCCTACTTACGGGCTTCTTGACTTGTTTCCCCCGGAGAGGTAATGTGAATTTAAGGCAGACGAGGAGCGGCGTAAGATTTGAACCGTTTCAGGATCCCAGGAGGGTGAGATGAAGAGAATTGTTTTCCTGTCATTTATTGTCGTATTACTGTCTTGCCAGATAACCCTCGCCGACGTCGTTACCCTGTGGGACGGGTCTGTCTTTGAAGGAAGCTTTGTTGGAGAAACCGAGGATGGAAAGACCTTTAGCGTGGACGGCGGGACTGTATTCATGTACTTCGTTGATTTGGTCGCTGTCGAGAAAAGGCCGCCGACTGAGGCCGAGAGGGCGAAACTAGTAAGGTTCAAGACGGAGCGTTATGACTTAACAAATGAGTCGGATGACTTCTTGCCGTTTGAAGAGGAGGTAATAACGGAACTCTATGCTACGTCGGCAGAGAACCAGGATATGTCTGACCATGACCTCGCAAGGCTTGTTGGCGGGAAATTCAACGTACCCCCGATAATTGTGGAGTTGATTATGGAAAAAGAGTTCTGGCTCTGGTTCTAATTATAGAGATGGGCGGCTCATCAAAAATGGGATTTAGCCTTGTTAATAGCCTCCCTGAGTGAACCAAAGGCGCCCTCCAGCCCTTCCTTCAAGTCCTCCCATGCGCCGTTTGAAGACTCTCGTATTTCCTTGAGTCTTGCTTTGGCGTCGTCGCGCTTCTGACGCAGTACGTCAATGTGCTCTTGCAGCGACACCTTTACATCCGCCTTCGCGTCGCGGGCCTTGGCCTCCAGTTTGTCGAGCTCCGCGCTCCACTGGTCCAGTTTAGCCTGGATTTGTTC
The DNA here is from genome assembly GCA_030598065.1 of Planctomycetota bacterium. Taxonomy (GTDB): domain Bacteria; phylum Planctomycetota; class Brocadiia; order Brocadiales; family Bathyanammoxibiaceae; genus Bathyanammoxibius. The sequence continues at coordinate 6,311 of JAUVQR010000065.1, forward strand.
TAGATAGGTATCTTTAAGTGACATGCTCATCCCCCCCTTCAAACAGGTTATAGGGTTACATCAACTGTGGGAGCGTCGGCTTTGCGCCCTGACCGTCAAATCATACCTTCCCCTCATCGTTTTTATCCGATTGTAAGGGAGTATTCCAGCGAAAAGTCTTTCGGGATTTTTTTGCCTCTTGTGCCTTATGCGCCCCGAAGGTGGCCCGGCGGGACGGGAGAGAAGTTTTTCAAGAATACGGCGGCGAGACGGGTGTTTCCCGGCGCGGACGGTTCCAGTAGCACCCTTCTGGTGGATATCGGCCCACAAATCCTGCGGTTTGCTACAAAATTTGTAGGTGTGTGGCCGGAGAGGGCTCGACTGTGGGAAAGGGCTGTTACCGGCCGGTGGGGGTTCTTGGGCCCAAAAAGCTTTGATCCAATAGGCCTCCTTTATGCGGTTGCGCCATTGATGTGTCCGTGACAATTCAGTATAACCGGCTTCCCCGGCCGTATCCGTAGGTATTAGACATAAACACAAATCTCTTGCTTGCAACGAGATGCCTATGTACGCTATACTTGGGTCGAAAGGCAGAAGACGCATGAGTCAGACCGAATCACTTCCTTTAGGCCGTTTACGCAACTTATGCTGGTATAATGCCTTGTGTCGTGCGGGGTTTTTTAAGTTTCCGGAATGCAAAAATACTATTGAGTTATAGCCTATAACGAGGCGAAAAATCCTGTTAATATAATAAGGAGACTTTTGATGAGATTGCTGATGGCCTTTGTCCTGGTCGCGGCGTTTAGCGGCCAGGTATGGGCGGAAGAGGTGGATGAGGCGGTAAAGCATTTCGCCGCGGGAAGCGCTCTCTTTAAGGAGGGGAAGTTTGATTCTGCGATACGCGAATTCGGTGAGGCCGTGAGGCTGAAGCCCGATTTTGCCATGGCATACAGCCTGCTTGGGGCATGTTACGTCAGTAACGGTAAGTACGACCTTGCGATAAGACAGGTTGAAAAGGCGATACGGCTGGAGCCCGAGGACGCGGGATTTCGTTATAACCTGGGTGTGGTGTACGCCAAGAAGGGCCAGTATGATGAGGCCATCACGCAGCTTGAAGAGGCCATAAAACTGGAG
>JAUVQR010000342.1 GCA_030598065.1 Planctomycetota bacterium
GGCCATAGACTCTTACAAAAGGGCCATTGCGTTGGACAAGAATGACGCGGTAGCCCATTATAATCTGGGTGTTGCGTATGAGAAGGCTGGCCGTCAGTCGGAGGCGGACAGCGAGTTCGCCACACATCATAAACTTACACGTAACCAATGATGACACCTAACCTTAACCAGTACATTATCACGGTCGAATACCATGCCAATTTATGAGTTTAACTGCAATAGCTGTAAGCACAGGTTTGAGGAGTTCTTTGCGAGTTCCACACAGGATAGGGCCGTCAAATGCCCGAAGTGCGGTCGGCAAGAGGTCGAGAAGGTCTTTTCAACGTTTGGCACGGGTTCAAGCGGCGGCGGTGGCGGTGACGTTACAGGCGCGGGTCCTTCTTGTGGTTCATGCGGCATGTCCGGAAACCGTAACGCTTGTGGATAAGGGTCCTTGTCTCTCCTTGTGTAATCCTGCTCTAGTCCTGTTGTAAAACCATGAAGAATCTCTGGGCACCCTGGCGACAAGAGTACATTCTTTCGGAGAAGAAGGGATGCATATTCTGTCATGCTGTAGAGGCTGATAACGGCGATGACGATAAGAACCTTATCGTTTACAGGGGGGAAGAGTGCTTTCTGATCCTCAACAAGTTTCCTTATAATTATGGCCACGTGATGATTTCACCCAACAAGCATAAATGCGACGTTGATGAGCTGGACGACCGGGAAATGCTTGAGATTATGAGGCTCATCGGGCGAACAAAGGCTGCCCTTAGAGAATACCTGAAACCGGAGGGGTTTAATATAGGTGCCAACGTCGGGAAGGCAGCGGGCGCCGGTGCGCAACACTTGCATTTCCATGTGGTGCCGAGGTGGGTGGGCGACACCAATTTTATGCCCGTAATTTCCGAGACGAAGGTCATCTCGGAACATCTATCCGAGCTTTTGGCCGGACTAAAGAAATTTTTCTGAGGTTGGACCGAGTGATTACCAGGGTGGACATAGAAAGGCGTGAGGAGAAGGAGCTGGCCGGCTACGCCATGAAGAGCAAGGACTCTCTTGGCAGAAAGTACCCGGAGGAGGAACATCTCTACCGTAGCATTTATCAGCGAGACAAGGACCGCATAATCCATTCCACCGCGTTCCGGCGGCTTGAATACAAGACCCAGGTGTTTGTAAACCATGAGGGCGATTATTATCGCACGCGTCTCACGCATACCATGGAGGTGGCGCAGATATCACGTTCCGTGGCAAGGGCCTTGAACCTCAACGAGGACCTTACCGAGGCTATCGCCCTGGCGCATGACCTGGGACACACCCCCTTCGGGCACTCCGGGGAGGAGGCGCTGGCCGAACTGATGAAAGACCACGGCGGTTTTGAGCACAACCTGCACGGCCTCCGCGTGGTGGACATACTGGAGAAGCGCTACCCGGGATTCCCCGGGCTCAACCTATCCTTGGAGTTGAGGGGGTCGATAGTCAAACACGACGCCGCTACAAAGGTGGACGTGGAATTCAGCCCGGAAGAGATGCCCCTTCTTGAGGCACAGGTGGTAGACAAGGCCGACTCCCTGGCGTATGACAACCATGACCTGGACGACAGCCTGAAGGCGGGGCTTATCA
>JAUVQR010000031.1 GCA_030598065.1 Planctomycetota bacterium
CAAGGTCAATCTCTACCCAGTTCTTGCCGGGTAATCGCACAGGCTGTCTCTACCTTTCATCATAGAGTACAGCCACCCCGTTGAATGCTTAACACTGAGGGCATAACTTACTATAATACAGGGAGTGTTTTCAAGTAAAATCTCCGGCCTAAAACCACTAAAGTAAAAGGAATCTGGAAAATGGGATATTTGTCATGTTACCGGCAAACGTTGTTACCTACGTCTGTGTCGCTCTTCCTTGTCCTTCTAAACGTTGTGCTCTGGTGCTACCCGGCGTTTGCTGAGAGCGCCACTGACGCCGAGAAGGCGAACGGGCAGACACTTGCCGGGCAGTATAGAGAACAGCTCAAGTTCTACCAGCGGCTCAAAAGGGAATTTGACCGCCACCCGGTGACCAGGTGGAAGGGGGAGATTGCCGGAAACAAAAAGGCCCTCGCCGTGCTGGACAAGCAGCTTAGGGACATGATAAGGTTTGAGAATGAGGAGCAGATAGAACAACTCAGGCAAGAGAACAGGAAATTGCGGAAGAAAATAAATACGAAGAAAAAGGAGTGGGAGGCGCTTGGCGATAGACTTGAAGCCGCCAGGAAGCGGTTAGAATCGCTCGAGAAACAGATTGGCCCTGCAGCGCAGAAGGAATAGTTATGTAGGGTGCGTCCCACCTGAGGCGGGTCTTCGACTCGACGCACCATATTGATTTAATCCACGGGGTTATACCCTGAGCCGCCGAGGGGGTGGCAGCGCAGTATGCGCCAGATGCCCTTGGGGACGCCTTGCAGGAGGCCCTTCTTTTCTATGGACTCTATCATATACTCCGAACAACTGGGGACGTAGCGGCAGCTCTGCGGCAGGAGGGGCACTATAAGGCGTTGGTATAGCCTTATCACGCCGATTGCCAGAAAGCTCATCTGCTCCTCCTCTGATTACACCAGCCGGCAAACCTCTTGAACTCCTCTTCTGCCTCTTTAAACGTGGTGGGGAAGTTTTTTTTGGTTACCAGGACGACGTCAAGCCCCGGCCCCAGTAACGCCTTATTCAGCCTGAAACACTCCCTTAGCAGCCGTCTGATACGGTTACGCCTGACGGCATTTCCGACCTTCCTACTTGTTACCAGGCCCACACGTGAGAAATCAAGAGAGGTCGGAAGTACGTAGGCCGTAAAAGTTTGTCCGCGGAAAATCGTCCTTCTCTCGAAAATCTTCTCAAAGTCCTTTTTTTTCTTTATCCTGTGCGCCCTCTTAAAACGGGCGTCCGGACCTGTCTGTGTCGAGCCGTTCTTCATTATTTTTGAAACGCGTGTATGGGTTTATCCCGAGAAAAAATCTTTCTTTTGTAGGATGTATACCACGGAAACGGCAGGGCTCTTTTAAAGAAAACTTGCCGAGTAATCTTTTTTATATCAACCGTCCGTCAAGAATGCCATTTAAAAGCGGATTCAGTGAGGGTTTTATTTGGCCCTGCCGTTCATATAGGGTGATTCAGGGTGATTTTGTGTGCTAAACCGGCGGGTTTCCGCCTCCGGGGTGTAGCACGCCTTAACCTATGTAGTTAACATATCTTAAGGCAGGTCTTTCTCCTTGAATAATAACGGGCAAAGGCATATAATTTATTTTTTATCGGAGGAATCTGTGACGAAAGCCAGCGAAGACATCAAATTTGCTAAAGAGGTCTTGGAGCTTGAAGCCCTGGCCGTACGGAATCTTGCAGAAGCGATAGATGATAGCTTCCAAGCGGCGGTAGACCTTATCTTCGGTTGTCGTGGCCGTGTGGTGGTGACGGGCATAGGCAAGGCCGGCATAGTGGGGCAGAAGATATCCGCCACGCTTGCCTCGACGGGAACGCCGTCTTACTGGCTTCATTCGGCGGAGGCAATCCACGGGGACCTGGGCAGGGTGGTAAAGGAGGACGTGGTGCTGGCCCTCTCCAATAGCGGACAGACCGAAGTAGTGCTGTTGCTCCCCCACGTCAAGAAGATAGGCGCTAAGGTTGTATCCATAACGGGTGACAAGAAATCAACCCTGGCGCTCCACAGCGATGTGGTACTGGACATAGGCCGGATAGAGGAGCCGTGCCACCTTGGCCTGGCGCCGAGCGCAAGCTCTACCGCCATGCTAGCGCTCGGAGATGCCCTGGCGCTTACGGTGTTTAGGAAGAGAGACCTGAACAAGGAAGATTTTGCAGCCTATCATCCTGGCGGGGATTTGGGCAAGAAGCTGATTACCGTCGACATGGTTATGCGGTCGGGCGACGGCAACCCGGTTATCCCTCAATCTTCCCCTGTAGCTGAGGCGCTCAAGGTTATGACCGATACCAGGGGCCATCCGGGTGCCGTCAGTATAGTGGACTCAGATGACCGGCTCTGCGGTTTCTTCACGGACGGGGACCTCAGGAGAAATTTGCAGAAGGGGCAAGATTTCCTCAACGGCCCGATTAAGGAGGTCATGACCGAAAAGCCGAGGACGGTCAAGACAGGCACGCTTGCGGCGAATGTTTACCAGTTATTGAGAGAGAACAAGATAGACCAGATTCCGGTGGTGGATGACAGGGGCGTACCGGTCGGCATAGTAGACGTACAGGATCTCTTGGACATTGGATACTGACAAGGTGGGACTGGAAGACATAAAATTCATGATATTTGACGCCGACGGGGTGCTCACCGACGGCAGGATATATTTTAACGACAGGGGGGAGGAATCAAAGGTTTTTTCCGTCAAAGACGGTTCAGGGGTAACTTACTGGCACCGCGCCGGGTTCAAATCAGCCATTATCAGCGGTAGGAACTCGCGCGTCATTGAACATAGGGCCAGGGAACTGGGTATAGAAGACGTTCATCAGGGCGCGCAGTATAAGCTGGGGGTCTATGAGAACGTGATTGAGAAGCATAAGTTGGAAGACAAGGACGTGTGTTATATTGGAGATGACCTCATAGACCTGCCCGTATTGAAACGGGTCGGTTTCTCCGTCGCAGTGAAAGATTCTCCGGAGGAGGTCTTGAGTGTCGTTGATTACGTGACGGACGCTCCCGGCGGCGGGGGCGCGGTAAGAGAGGTGGTTGAGAAGGTCTTAAAGTCCCAGGGTAAATGGGAAAGTATTATCTTGAAGAGGTATTTGTAAGGGCCAAAATGGTTTTAAGCAAGAAAAGAATAATATTGATTGCGGTGCTAGGGTGCCTGGTGCTTATCGGCTTGTTGTCGATGATTGGTGTCATCCCCAACAAGTATGCAAGGGTGGATAAGACGGGATCCAAGGTGGCTTATAAAGGGAAATCATATACCGAGCTCAAGGAGATAGCGGGGGAAGGCGTACAGGTAAGACAGTATATCAGCAATTTTGTTCTCCCGCGTTATGATGAGACAGGTAAAGAGGTCTTTAGCATTACCGGCAAAGAGGCCTTTCTAATAAATGAGCAACAGTACATGATTAACAGGCCGGAGATACACATAAGGGGCGCCGCCGCCTCTATGTTGGGTTCGGACGACGAGGAGGACGATTCTGAGTTGTCAGAGGAGGAAGAGTCAGAAGACAAAGAATCTGAACCTCAGGACATAGTTATCACGTCCAAAAAAGGTGAGATGAACAGGCAATCAAACGTCGCTGTTCTGACGGGTAATGTGGTGGTAAGGCTGTCGGATAACACCACTCTGACAACCGAACGCATGTTGTATTATCCGGAGGAGAAGAAGGCTCGTACCGACGAGCCGGTTTTCATCCGGGGAGAGAGGATGAATATAACGGGCTTGGGCATGGAAGCCGAAATGACCAGCGGGAGGATGTCGATAGAAAAGAACGTCGTGGCTGAGATTATGGATACGGATTCCAGCCTGTTTGTGGTCTCTTTAGGTGATGAAGAAGAGAAAGAGGATAATGGGGAGAAGAAGGAGAAACCCAAAAGGATTTACATACGGTCCAGCGGTAGGATGGTGTTCGAGAAGGACCCGAATATGGTTATCTTTCACGACGACGTGAAGGTCAGGAAAGGTAATTCGACGATGACGACGGACAAGATGACGATCGTCTTCGGTAAAGACGGCAAGAAAGCGAAGATGATAATCGCGGAAGGGAACGTGACGGCCTCAGATGGAGAGAAGGTGGCCAAGAGTAACACGCTCTATTGGGATGCTGTTACCGGTACCACCACCCTTGAGGGAGCGCCAAACGCGTCATTTTTCGAGAAGAAGATGTCAATGATCGCCCCCAAGTTGTTGTTTAATCAGACGGAAAATAAGGTAAGCGCTCCAAATGGCGGCCAATTGACCACAAAGGGCTTTGAAGAGGGGAGTTCCGAAGACGGGATGCTGGGGTCCGGGAACGTGACCATTACGTGGCAGGGCAGGATGCGCTTCGATAAGTCCAGAGGCGAGGCGGTCTTTGAGGAAAACGTGCATACGAGCCGAAAGAACTTCAAGATGAACAGTGATAAGCTCATCATAGAGTTTGACAAAGAGGGTGGAATGAAGGCCAAGGGCCTTAGGGCAACCGGTGGTGCATATATGGTTGAGAATGAGGGCGGCAACCTCAGAGAGGTATATGGGGATGAGGTGCATTGGTCGAAGGACACCGGGGTTATCGAGGTCTTGGGTGAAGGTACATTGTATATACAGGGAAAGGGAAGTGCAAAAGACGGCGCGTCAAAGGGTATGACAAATATAAGCTGGGCCAAAAAAATGGTCAGAGACGAGAAAAACATGAAAATAAGTTTCTTTGGGAATGTCATTGCTCTTAAGGGGGAAGAACAGGTGGAGTGCAATAAGCTTAATGCGTTCTTAACCGAGGGTAACAAGGTGAGACGCGTAGTGGCTCTGGGGGATGTAGTATACAACGACACAAAAGAAGGCGGGCTTGTGGCTATCGGCGACGTTTTGGAGTGGGATTGGAAGATTAACAAGATGGTTCTGAGCGGTACGCCGACGGTAGAGGTAAGGAAACAGGGCGCCAGAACTTTTGCAAAAAGGGTGTACTATGACCCTGAGACCCAGCGTTTGAGCTGGAGGGAAAAGCCAAAGTGGCAGATACCACTGGAAGGGAAGGACGCCGGTATGTCCATACCGTTGGAATTATATTGAAGGTGGACGGTTATTATAGTTACAGGTTTTTTGGAGCGTGTCTTATATAAAGGGTTAGAGATTGAAAAGTAGTGCTATAATTCCTTGCTGCGGTATCATTCTCCTGCAGTTACTCTTTGTGATTCCTGCGTTCTCAAAGCCAGAGGCTGAAGTGCAAATAGCCGCGAACGGGGGTGTATTGGAAGAGGCGCCGGAGAATACAATGTACGCCTTTGAACTGGCCGTAGAGCAGGGGGCCAGTATCCTCAAGGTTGAGGTGCGAGGAACGAAGGATGGTGAACTTGTCATAATGAGAGACGCTACCATTGACAGAACCACCAACGGCAAGGGATTTGTGAGTGGCCTCTTTTTCGATGAGGTTGCGGTGTATGATGCAGGCTCATGGCTTGGTGAGGAGTTTGAAGGTGAAACGGTGCCTCTCTTAAGAGAGGTGTTAAGGTTTGCCAAGATAAACGACCTGGAGGTCATCCTCGACGTCAGGGAGCAGGGGATTGAAAGTGACATTCTGGCGATGGTACAGAGCCTGGATATGATGCGGAAGGTGTATTTTTGGGGTATATTGAGTAATTTGAGAGAAGCTGAACCTTCGCTGGGCGGGCCGGAGCTTGTATTCCTCTCTCCGGAGGAGTTGACGCCTGCCAACATAAACCGCGTACATTCCCAATATAAAAACGTCATAACCTCTCTTTTGAATACCGATGACAGGGGCAAAATGCGAGAGATTATGATGAAGGGTCCGGACATTATACTGGTTGATTTTCCTGCGGTGGCCAGTGACATCTTGAACCAGAAGGGCTGGCGAAGAGCGATAAGGAGGATACAAAAACGCAGACCCCTGGTTACGGTGCCCTTCAGTGGGCGCGTCGTTGACATGGACAAGATGGATGAATTCATGGAAAAGGATGAAGGCGGACGGATGGGTGCCATAGACCTTCTCGACCCTGTAGGGAGCCTTTATCACCTCCTTTTGGGAGACGGCGGGGAGACAGACATGAAAGACCTGAAGAAGTCTTCGCGTCGAGCTTCCCTTCGCAGAGAGCTAAGGTCTCTCAACCGGGAGTTGCATGAACCCGGTGAGGGTGATAAGGGGTTCTTCGGCAGAGTCGTTGGTAAGGTAAGAATGGGAATGAGTGCCGATGAGGCTGACGATTCCCGGATAGCCGCGCTGGAGATGACAGAGCTTCCCCCTTTTACCGTAGTGCCTTACCTTGTCAAGGCCCTGGATTCCAAAAGGCCGGAGATCAGGGCCAATGCGGCGTGGGCCCTCGGGCTGGTCGGAGACTACACGGTCATGCCTGAGCTGATAAGGTTGTTAGAAGACGATGAGGACCTGAACGTCAGGAGGGAAGTGGAAATCTCTCTGGGTAGGCTTCGGCAGACCGAAGCGGTGCGTTTCCTGCGCAGGCGGATCGTGTACGACGGTGTACCGCCGGTAAGATTCGATGCCGCGAGGTCTATTGGAGAAATCGGTGACCCCAGCGCCATAGGCGACCTCACAAGGGCCATGCATGGCGACGTGGTTAACAACGCCCGGTCGAACGACGTCAATGTTGTTAAGCTCAGGGGAGGTGACGTTGACTGGAGAGTACGCGGCGCCTGCGCGGAGGCGTTGGGCAGGATTGGAGACCCCAGCGCAGCAGCGAAACTCGGCGAATTCCTTATGGAAAACTCGAGTGCACAGCACTCTATGTGGGCACGTTCCCGGGCCGCCTGGGCTCTCTCCTCAATTGGAGAAGATTCCCTCGGTGTGCTCCTTACCGCCTTGAGGGACGACGAGCGGTTTGTCAGGAGGGAAAGCGCCTGGGCCTTGATAAGGATAGGGCAGCCTGCCATACCAGCGTTACTTCGCGCATTGAGAGACCCCGACGCCAGGGTAAGAGAGAGGGCGGCCCTGGCTCTGGGCTGGATAGGAGATTCCAAGGCCATGCAGCCCCTCGTGCGTTCTCTTTATGACGAGGACATTAAGGTAAGAGAGGCGGTCGTTTGGGCTATAGGTCATATAGGCGGCAGTCAGGCGCAGGAGGTCTTGAAGGGTCTCGTAAACGACAATGAGGATGAGAGGATAAAGGAGATGGCCGGGGAGGCTATCGCCAGGCAATCAAGAAGAGTGAAATAGAAGGGGCTACAGAGTGAAGAAGGTTTATTTGGTAGGCTCAGGACCGGGCGACCCGGGTTTGATTACCGTAAAGGGTGCCGAATGTATAAAGAAGGCGGACATCATAATATATGACCATCTTGTAAGTAAAGAGCTGCTCAAGTACGCGAAAGAGGGCGCGGAGATCATCTATGTTGGCAAGGAAGGCAGCCGGCACACGCTTGAACAGGATCAGATAAACGACCTCATAGTCAAGATGGTCGGGCAAGAAAAGACGGTTGTAAGGCTCAAAGGGGGCGACCCGTTCGTCTTTGGCAGGGGCGGAGAAGAGGCCATGTGTCTGGTTGAACGGGGAATCGTCTTTGAAGTTGTGCCGGGAATAACCGCCGCAATAGCGGCTCCGGCCTATGCGGGCATACCGGTGACCCACAGGGACTATACGTCTACCCTTGGTTTGATAACCGGGCACGAAAACCCCAACAAGGGAGGCAGTGCGCTGCCATGGGACAAGCTGAGTACGGCGGTCGGCACCATTTGCATATATATGGGTGTCAAGAATCTACCCTATATAGTGGGAGAACTTGTTAAGAACGGTAGGCCCAAGGAGACCCCTGTGGCCATAATACGCTGGGGCACTACCTCGCGGCAAGAGACGGTGGTAGGCACGCTGGAGGACATTGTGGAGAAGTCCAAGGACATCAGCCCCCCCGCCATTACCGTGGTGGGTGAGGTGGTCAAGCTGAGGGAGCACCTGAACTGGTTCGAGGCCAGGCCCCTGTACGGGCGTACGGTAGTGGTCACCAGGGCCAGGGACCAGGCGAGCGATTTTGCCCGTGAGCTGGAAGAGTTAGGCGCGACGGTTATAGAATTTCCAACTATCAAGATTACCGAGCCGGCAGATATCTCTCCACTCGACGAAGCCCTCAAAAATCTTGGCAGCTTCCACTGGGTTGTTTTTACCAGTGTCAACGGTGTTGACGCATTCTTCAGGCGGCTGTCTCATCTCGGGATGGACGCGCGGGAACTCAAGGGCGTAAAGATATGTGCGATAGGGCCTGCGACTGCCGATGAGGTGGGCCGGTATATGCTGAAGGTGGACTGTCAACCCTCGAAGTACGTGGCGGAAGCGGTCCTGGAGGAATTAAAGAAAAAGGAAGACCTGCGGGGCAAGCGTATTATGCTGCCCAGGGCGGATATCGCAAGGAGTTTTCTGCCGGAAGGGCTTAAGAAGCTGGGCGCGGAGCCGGTGGACATTACGGCCTATCGTACCGTCCTGGCCGATATCGGGGATGAGAAACTCATCGACAGGTTGACGGTGGGAGAGGTAGATGTGGTGACCTTTACCAGTTCCTCCACGGTGAGAAACTTTGTGCAACTGATAGGCAAGGAAAACCTGACAAAGCTGAACGGAAAGCTGCGTTTCGTCAGCATCGGCCCTATCACCACAGAGACGGCGAAGGAGCTGGGCGTCAATATTTCCCTGGAGGCAAAGGAATATACAATACCCGGCATGGTGAAGGCGATTGAAGAGATGTTGGGCAGCTAGCTGTTACAGTGTGTCCACGCCCGGTCTGTTCTGTACAACGTGCGCCCCTTACAAGGCTTGTAGGGGCGTGTATGAAAGGGGTTTTTGCCGACCGATTTCTGTGTATGAGCTCTGCTGGATATGTATTAGGCTGCGCCTTACATAGACGTCTTCACGCACAGGACTAAATACTAACTCCCTGAGCGGGCCCGCAGGTATTCTCTTAGCTCTACAAGTTCCTCGGGGACATGGTCCAATTTTCCTATCGCGGCGTTCAGCTTCGAATTGAGATCTCTTATCCTTTCCCCCATCTGCCTTAACACCCTTAACGCCAGCGTAGGGTCTACCCTTACTCGTTTCAGAAACATCTCGTGGTCAATGGCAAGCACCCTTGCCTCACCCAATGCCTTAACGGTGGCAGAGCGTGGTTTTGCGTCGAGCAGGCTCATCTCACCAAACATGTCTCCATCTTTCAGGATGGCCAACATGGCCTCCGTATTTCCGCTGCCCTTTACTACCTTTACCCGTCCAGACTGGATGATGTACATCTCTCTGCTCTCTGTGCCCTCCTGTACGATGACGTCACCGTCTTTGTACGTCTTTCCAAGAAACCCTTCTTCGCCCATTTTTATGGTCCTCCTCCATGTTTAGATCTACAAGACTTGCACAGATTATCACGTTTATTCACTTATCAGGTCGCGCAGCGGGAGCTGCATAGTCTCTCACTTGGGCATATGACCATTCTCCGGTCTACTCCCCAGTCTAGCCTCGAGAGGTGATGTATCTGTTCCAGAGTTCTCCTAAAAACCCTTTGATTAGCGAGAGCTGTGACCTGGGATTGATGGCCGAGTAGAATATCTCGGTGTAGTTTCTGCCACCGGTGAACATATCCCATAGTATGGCGCTGTGCAGCGCTTCCTCCGGCGTGCCGTCCTTCGCATTCTCCTGCTCCCGGCGCACGGTCCGGAAATAACCCTTGCTCAACAGGGGTGAGCTGGTTATGTAGTCGTTTACGGTAAACAGAAACTTACCCAGCATGTTGTCCTTGTTTATGCCCTTGCACGTGGGGTAATAGTGTTCTAAGAAATCTTTCTCGCTTACCCCGTACAGCATGGTGGTGTAGGCGGCGGACTTTGATGTAATGTATGCAGAGCCTATCCCGTCCTTGTAGAGCCGGGCACTGGCGGCGTCTCCGATTATGACTATGCGGTTGGCGAAGGGCTTTTGCGAGGGGGAGAGGGTTATCTTGGGGAAGCAGTGGCAGAATTTATCGGGCAACTCCCAGCCCTCCGGCAGCATCTTTCTAAGTACGGGGTGGGCGACGAATGCCTTAACGGTATCCTTGTTGATGTCCTTTCCAAGTATGCTGATGGTGGCATAGTCGCTCTTGGGTGTTATAGCGGCAAATTTTACGCCCGGCATATTCAGCAGAAAGACGTGTATGGCGTCACCGAAGTGTTCATTTACCCATTCCTTGCCGAGCCCCATCTCCGTTTGCATACACCTTATAGTGCCGGGCGGTACATAGCCGAAACCGAGGTCTCTAAATTTTTCCACGGTGCGCGCGTTCACACCGAAAGCTCCAACCAGCAGGTCAGGTTCCATAAGGGGTTTCTTGCTGGAATATATGGTGGGCCTGTCGCCGTTCAGCTTTACCTTATCTATTACGGTACGTTCTATTATGGCGCCCTCTTCTTCCGCCTTTTCGAGCATGAATTCGTCGAGGCTCAGGATGTTCTCCCCGCCGCTGCCCTTCGGTCCTCCACCGCGGTACGTGGTGGCTATGCCCCTTTGACGTAGTCTTGGAGACTTTATGTAGAC
>JAUVQR010000025.1 GCA_030598065.1 Planctomycetota bacterium
CGGTGCGAATATATACTGGAGCACGCCAGGGAGGGCACTTATTACGAGCCGAAGGTGTATGCTCCATCAGGTGGAAGGGCGGGTGTCCTACTCGAGATAGACTAGTGGTATTATCTCGGCCTGTCCTGGAGGTGATTTCATATCTATATTTTCATCATATCGGGCGACAACCCTGTAGACATGGGTATTGTTTCATTATAAAATGCTACTGCGCCACATAGCGGCCGTCGGAGAAGCTGGACGACTTGCGGGCGGTAGTGGCTGCGTTCAACAGAAAAAGAATCTTTCTTAAGAGGAGGGAGTCAGAAATGTCAGCAGGATTGTCAGAAGCCTATATGAAGATGTTTCCCCAGGAGGCCCAGAAGAAGGTATCTGCCGGTAAGAAGAACCTCATGCTGGACATCCCCGAATACAACAAGGCGTGGAATCTTTACAGGGACACCAGCCTCGACATAATGAAGCGACACGAGTACATGGCCCAGTGTATAGGCTTCACCGATAAGGACACGGAGGCCATCAGGGAGTCAAAAGAGCTGATAGCGCCACACCTTGAGGCAATCCTCGACCACATTTATTGGGAGAAGCTGGTAAACGACCCCTGGCTTTCAAGGTGGTTTAGGGATGAGACGGGTAAGATTGCAAAGGACTACGTGACGGTAAGAAGGGCCCGGCAGCGGCGATTTCTGCTTAAAATATTGGAGTGCAAATGGGACGAGGAGTTCTGGAATTACGTGCGCTGGGTAGGCGCCGTGCACGTTCCGATCTTCGGGTTTGAAGAACTTTACATCCCGATGAGGCTGAATTTTGCGCTCTGGGGTTATATACATCACTATCTGTTCAATCTGCTTGCAGAGGTGCTGAAGGACGACCCGGAGAAGTTGCGCAGGATGACTATCGCCTGGACGAAGATGTTCTGGCTGATTATAGACGTATATCACATCGACTACTCCGCCGCATGGGCATAGTTAAGCGAAGGTAGTTAAGCGAGGTTAGAAGGGGTCGCTTTATGGGCCGTATGCTAAGGGCGATGGCGCAGGAATTTGACGTTTTCCCCCTCACGTTTGAGCCTGAGATGGCCTGGGGCAGATGTTATGAGAGGGAGTGGGTTGCGATGAAGGTGAAGAAGGTCTGGTTTGAAGGCGACTGCGTTATATGCACGATGTGTGTTGAAGAGGCGCCGGAGGCCTTTGATTTTTCGGAAGATACAGGGCCTCAGGTAAAGGACGGTGCGGACCTCGCCTCTTGCAGTGAGGGTATAAAGCAGGCGGCCATCGTGTGCCCGGCACAGAGGATAAAGTACGACCTGTCAAACCAGTCGGCAACGGATGCCTAGCTCTTCTTCAAAAAAGCGGATAATCTTGCCCTCCTGACACGCCATGAAGAGGGGGGGGGAAGGTGTATTGTGCGGTCGCGTTGGCCACGTGCCTGTCACCGCGGTAGTTCGTATAACTTGGTGTTTTCGCGGATTGGGATATGGCCATTTAGAAAAAAGTCCGGGAAGACTGACAGCAGATATAAATGCCAGAGTAAGCCCGCTTTGTAGTTGCTTCATCTTTTTCAAGGCGAGTCCTCGCAGTTGATAAAAGATTGGACTTCGAGCCCTCCGAGGTTCTTAGGCGAGGCAACTACAAGTGGGTTTTTTTCATAAACCTCATGGCCTTGTCGGTTCCCATCCTTTATAATGCCTTTCACTTGACGCCTGCCAGGGGTTGAAAGCCAGAGGCTCCGTCATGCGCGCCAACCTGCCTGATAACTCTGCCCCTTTGTTCTGTTCAAAGCGGCAATATACGGGGACCGCGCCGGTTTTAAATCTTTTGACTTCTGTTTTCATGTCTGATAAGCTTTTTTCTTCCATTGTTGCGCTTTCTTGTCCGTATTTCACTTCTTCAAGGGGTTTCTGTGTCTATGCTACCCGGGGGTGTCGAACGGTCATTCGCCGTTTTTGAGCAGAGGACCAGGACGAGTGCCTTTAAGGAGTTCAATTGATGCTTAGACCGAACCTTTTTCTGGTGATAGCCGTGTTAGTGTCTGTTGTGCAGTTTTGTCCGTGTGGAGAAGCCTACTCGGAATCGGCCACCGAGCGCGAGAAGAGCAGCGCAAAAAAACCGATGCCGTGGGACCTGGGGCCCGGCGACGTGGACATATCCGGGTATCCGCCGGAAATGCAGTCCAATTATGAGGTCTTTGCTGAGAAGTGCAGCGGCTGCCATACCCTGGCGCGCCCACTCAACGCCCCGTACGCGACGCCTGAGGAGTGGAACACATACGTAAACAAGATGATGCGCAAACCCGGCTCAGGTATCGACAAGGCCAAGGCGAAGCAGATATTCAAGTTCCTTGTCTATGACTCCAAGAAACGAAAACTTGCCGATCCGGATGCCTGGGAAAGACATATTGAAAAACTGATTTCTGAATTTCAGAAGAAGTACGGCAAGAAATAACCATTCTCCCAAAGAGCATAATCAGATGGGCAAGTCAATGGCGCCAGATAAGGGACCGGCAACAGAAGCCTCAGGCCTCTTTTGGTTTTTGAACGACGCGGAGGACTCCGCCGCCGGGAATTTCATTCTGTGGTCGGTTATGTGGCTGGCCCTGGTGGTCACCGTCGCGCTGGTTCTGGCGCTCAAGTTTGTCTGGCCCGACTTCCTAAGCGGTGTATCATGGCTCTCATTCGGGCGGCTAAGGCCCCTGCACGTAAACGGCGCCCTTTTCGGGTGGCTCTCGATGTCCAGTCTGGGGTTAATGCTGTACATACTCCCCAGGCTTACCGGCGTTCGTATATGGAGCGAGAGGATGGCCAACGCCACCTGCGTGCTATGGAACGTACTGATAATCCTCTCGGCGGTAAGCCTGCCTCTGGGCTACACGCAGGGCAGGGAGTATGCCGAGTTGGTACTGCCCCTTGATATAATCCTGATGCTGTGTCTTGTCTTGCTGCTTTATAACGTAGTCAAGACTGTAGCCGGGCGCGACGAGAAAGCGATGTACGTGAGCCTGTGGTATTTCCTCGGCACACTGGTCTGGGCCCCTATCATATTCCTGGTGGGCAACAACTTCCTGATGGACTGGACCGGTCTGGGCGGAAGGGGGGCGATCCCGGGCATCAACGACGCCACGCTCAACTGGTGGTATGGGCACAACGTCATCGGTATGTGGTTCAGCACGCTGGGGCTCGGCGTATTCTACTATTTCCTGCCGGTCCTGACAAGGAACCCTCTCTACAGCCACAGGCTGTCTCTTATAGGGTTCTGGACACTGGCCTTTTTTTACGTATGGAACGGCCAGCATCACCTGGTCTACGGTCCCGGCCCCGACTGGCTGGAGGATGTGGCCATAATGTTCAGTGTGCTGATGGTGGTCCCGGTATTCGCCGTCATGTATAATTTCTTTAAAACTGCGCATGGCAAGTGGCACCTTATGTTCGATGGATCTTACGAGGCGCTACCGCTGAAATTTCTACTGGTGGGCGGGCTGGCGTATCTGCTCACCTGCACGCAGGGCGCGTTGATAAACGCTCCCAGAACGACCAACGCATTCTTCCACTTCACCTACTGGACGGTCGGGCACGCCCACCTCGCCTTCCTGGCCACCTTCACCGTTATAAGCATGGGGTGCATATACTATGTCCTGCCCAGGATAACGGGCGTGCATATGAGCCACAGGCTGGGCAACTGGCACTTCGGGTTTTTTATGGGCGGCCTTGTGGTCTTCATCGGCGTGCTCCACGCGGCGGGGCTTGTGCAGGGGGCCATGTGGAACGCGAAGATTGAGGAGGTGGACTTCCTGAGCGATGCGGTGGTCTTGAGGCCTGCCGTAGAGTTTATCGACGTGGTAAGGATGCTGCACCCGTTTTATGTGTCTGTACTGGTGGGGGCGACCCTTATGGTGGCCGGCATAACGTCGTTTGTGGTAAACGTGTTGAAGACGGCCTATATAGGGAGATACGGAAATAAAGGAGAATCACGACATGGGGACAGGTGAGTAAGCCATGTACACGGTGCTTTTATTATTGATACTGGCCAGCGCCGCCATCTGCGTCGCAGGTATTTATTACAGAAAAGGCGTTACGTTCGGCGTCCTTGTGCCGGGCGCCCTGCTGTTGATAATACTCGCCTTTGTATCCACCACCGTGCTGCCCTCTCTGGAAAAGATACCGCCGACCCCAAAGGGCGCGCACTACACGGACGAGCAGTTGAAGGGAAGAGGGATATACGTGAGGGAGGGATGCTGGTACTGCCACACCCAGCAGGTGCGGCCGGTACGCGCTGACGCGGGAGAGGGGGCCGTCTCGCAGCCGGGAGACTATGTCAACGACTACCCCCACGTTCTGGGGACGGAGCGGACGGGGCCCGACCTGAGCCATGTCGGAGGCGAGTTTGAGGAAGAGTGGCACAGAAACCACTTCAAGAACCCGAGGCCGCAGACCCCTGAGGAAGAGGGCATGCCGGGAAAGGTGCCGGGCTCCGTAATGCCCTCGTTCTCATACCTGGCCCCTGACGAAGTGGACGCGCTTATCGCCTATATTCAATCACTGAAGTGATGTGTGGAGGATTTTTTGGATGAAGGACAAACTCTACAGGCTGCTGGGAAGAACCCTGCCCTGCGTCTGAATACTGGACAGTGTACAGGATACTGTACTCTACTCCAACTGGATAAACCTCTTTGTGGGGGGCCTATTTTTTGTAGGCGCCATGGCCGCGCTTGGTGTGGCCCGCAAGAGGGGATATCTTAATCTTAAAGAGATGGAAGACGTCAAATACAGGATGATGGACGACTAATCGGCGCGGCTCTTGTGGGTGGCGCTCCGTACTCGCCCTTCAACGGCCCATAGTGGGCCGGGTTACGCGGTCACTTCATCATAAGGAAGACCGCTTACGGAGAGGACAATGGAAGACGATATAAAGCTTTCTCCACACAGAGACGCCGGCGGCAAGACGCCCACGTTCCTCAAGTTGCTTTTTCTGGTGTTTATCCTCTGGGCGGCATACTATCTGTGGAAAAACGTTCTGGCCGGTTGAGCCGGACGCAAAAACGTAGTTGGTTTTTCCGCCGGTTGTGGTGTATAATTCTACTGACGGGGGCATATGGGTAATATAACATCATGAACGGTTACAAATCACTACTCCTTGTGTTGTTTATGGGCGCCGCCCTGACGTGCGTCGGTTGCGCCACGGGGCAAGACGAAACGGCTGGCGTGGCGTCGATGGAGCGGACCGTCAAGGGCAACGGCATCCTGATTAACGAAATCCTTGAGGACAGCGCCGCTCAGAGGGCCGGCCTGAGGCAGGGCGACGTTATCGTCTCGTATGAAGGCACGATGATTACGGACCCTTCGTTTGTGGAGAGGGACATCGCTTCGTCACCGATGGGCAGGAATATACAGATGACGATTGTCAGGAACGGCAAGCTGATGCGGGTCTACATGCCGATAGTAAAGAAAGAGTCCAGGGTGATAAACGTTTCCCGCTCCAGAAAGAGGCCGGACTATGCCGTGCGGCTTATCGGCGACTACCTGTGGTTGGGCAGCTACCCCTACCCTTATAGCGTAAAAGACCTGGAAAATTGGTTGCACCTCCAGCCGCTGGCCATACAACCCGGCGAGGAACCGTTGGTGCCGTTCACCGTCTTTTCGGTTATAGTGCGTTAGTGGCGCAGTAAGCGGAGATTACAGATGGCCAAGAAGAACGGAATAGAAGAAGACAAGAACAAGGCATGTTCCTTTTGTAACAAGGGCGCTCAGGAGGTTAACCGCCTCATACAGGGCAACACGCACATCTTTATCTGTGACGAGTGCGTGCAAACGTGCCAGAAACTGTTGAAGGCCGGGGAGAGCGAGAAGGCAAGGCCGAAGCTTCTGGAGAAAATACCTGCGCCAAGCGGCATAAAAAGTTACTTGGATGAGTATGTTATAGGCCAGGAGAGGGCCAAGAAGGTCCTGGCGGTTGCCGTCTACAATCACTACAAGAGGCTTGTCACGGACGACTGTGAGGACGTGGAGATGGACAAGAGCAACGTCCTTCTAATCGGCCCTACCGGGTGTGGCAAGACGCTTATGGCCTGTGTGATGGCAAAGTTCCTTAACGTCCCGTTTGCAATCGCCGACGCCACCACCCTTACCGAGGCGGGGTACGTCGGAGAGGACGTTGAGAACATCCTGCTGAAGTTGCTGCAAAACGCCAGCTTCAACGTGCAGCACGCCGAGAAGGGCATAATATATATCGACGAGATAGACAAGATTTCCAAGAAAGGCCCCAACCCCTCCTTGACAAGAGACGTTTCCGGGGAGGGAGTGCAGCAGGCACTGCTGAAACTGATTGAAGGCACCATAGCGAACGTACCGCCCCAGGGCGGCCGAAAACACCCCGAACAGCAATTCATCGCCGTGGACACCACGCGTATACTGTTTATCTGTGGCGGCACGTTCAACGGCATAGAGCACATCGTCAGCAAGAGGATGGGCAAGAAGGCCATCGGGTTTGACATCGGCTCTGACGTGGTCGATTCGTCCAAGGTGCTGGCGGACAAGGTCAAGGCCGAAGACCTGATACAGTACGGACTCATCCCCGAGTTTGTGGGCAGGCTCCACCTGGTCGCCCCGCTTATGCCGCTGGGCAAGAGTGAACTGATAAGGGTCATGACCGAACCCCGCAACGCCCTGGTGAAGCAATACAAGAAAATCTTTGAACAGGAAAAGGCGGTGCTGGAGTTTACGGACGAGGGGCTGGAAGAGATAGCCGATAAGGCGCTGAGCCATGATACCGGGGCGAGGGCGCTGAGGTCTATCTTCGAGGAGTTCGTCGTAGACGCGATGTATCACCTGCCCTCGGAGAAGAGGCGCTCCACCTACTCCGTCACCCCCGCGGTGGTCAGGGGCGAGGTCCCGCTGCTCTCGTCCAAAAAGCTGCGAAAGAGCGCCTAGCGCGCCCTGGTATATCCCCCCCCAACCCCTGCGTGATTTCCGGCCAATCGCCGCCACCCAACGCTTGTTGACGCCCGCGAAATAGGTTATAATTTATTAAATCTATATGAAAGACGTACCTGACAAAGAATTGGTCCTTATCCTCGACTTCGGTTCGCAGTACGCCCAGCTTATTGCCCGTCGCGTCAGGGAAAACAACGTTTATTCCGAGATAGTTCCCTACGACGTCTCACCCGATAAAATCCGCAGCCTGCACCCGCGCGGCATAATACTGAGCGGCGGCCCGGCCAGCTCCTACGGCGAGAGCGCCCCGGTCTGCGATAAAGAGGTGCTTGCTATGGGTGTGCCCGTACTGGGCATATGCTACGGGATGCACATCGGCTGCCAATTGCTGGGGGCCCAGGTCAGGGCCGCGGAGAGCCGAGAATACGGCAGGGCGAGGTTGCACGTCGGCGATTCCTCACCGTTGCTCAAGTCACTGGCCGAGTCCGAGACGGTGTGGATGAGCCACGGCGACCAGGTGAACGACATGCCGGATGAGTTTATCTCACTGGCTCGCACCGACACCTGCCCTTATGCGGTAGTAAAGCACCGCACACGAGATTTCTACGGCGTCCAGTTCCATCCAGAGGTGAGCCACACGCCGTGCGGTTCCAGATTCTTCCGCAATTTCCTGTTCGAGATATGCGGCTGCAAGGGCGAGTGGCGTATTAGTTCTTACATTGATAAATCCGTTGAAGACGTACACAACCAGGTGGGCGATGCCAGGGTGGTGTGCGGCCTGTCGGGAGGCGTTGATTCGGCCGTGGCCGCCAGCCTGATATACAGGGCTATCGGGGATAAACTCTCGTGTATATTTGTCGATAACGGCCTGCTCCGCGCGGGCGAGGCCGATGCGATAAAGGAGACGTTTGAGGGCCATTTCAAGGCCGACCTCCACGTGGTGGATGCCCGCAAGAGATTTTTGAAGAAACTCAGGGGCGTGACCGACCCTGAGAAGAAACGCAAGATTATCGGGCACGAGTTTATCCGCGTCTTTGAGGACGAGGCCAAGAAAATCAAGGACGCCAGATACCTGGCGCAGGGCACGCTGTATCCCGACGTTATCGAGAGCGTGGCCGCGCACGGAGGCCCGACGGCCGCCATAAAGAGCCACCACAACGTCGGTGGTATCCCTGAAGACCTGGGGCTGGAGCTGGTCGAGCCGCTCAGGGAATTGTTTAAGGACGAGGTGCGGGTGATGGGCTGGGAGCTGGGTCTGCCCGATGAGCTCATCTGGCGCCACCCCTTCCCCGGCCCCGGCCTGGCCATAAGGATACTCGGGGCCATTACCGAGGAGCGTCTTGATACGCTGCGCGCGGCCGACAAGGTTCTTTTGGAAGAGATACAAAAGGTCGGGCTCTACAGAGAGATTGCGCAGGCTTTCGCCGTCCTGCTGCCGCTTGGCACCGTCGGCGTCATGGGCGACGAGAGGACGTATGAGAATGTCATCGCGATAAGGGCGGTGAATTCCTCAGACTTTATGACCGCCGACTGGACCCACCTTCCCCATGAACTGCTGGGCCGCATCTCTTCAAGGATTGTCAACGAGGTAAGGGGCGTCAACCGCGTTGTATACGACATCACCTCCAAACCCCCCGGCACCATTGAGTGGGAGTAATGTTAGGTTGCGTCTCGACGCACCGCGCCGTCTTTAATCAGATTTCTGTAAACCATCCCCACGGGAATACGGCCTTGATTCCATTTTATTCTTATGGTATAAAAAGGCGGTAATCTTGCCGTAATTGTATGCCGCTCATAGAGGAGGGTATAAATGAAAAAATTCCTGGTATATACATGTATCCTGTCCCTGGTCATACTTTGCCCTTCACTTTCATCTGCAGAACCGGCCAAGAAGCTGGGTATCTTGATGCTCTCAAGAGGCGTTGATCCTGCGGACATACCGGGCGGCGTTTGGGAGAAGCACATAGCTGATGCCGTAGAACCCATACTCAACGAGTATGACGCCGAACTGGTGCAGAGCATGGACCCCAAGGAGATTCAGGTAGCCATCAACAATCTCCAGAAGAGGTACAACGACAAGATACTGGTTATACCGTTGTATATCTCGACACACAGTCCCCTTGTAAGAAAACTGGAGTATTTCCTGGGTATCGTGCCCGTTCCAAAGGAGAGACAGGACGATGTCAAGCCGCTTGAGATAAAGGCCGACATCCACATGGCCCACGCCACCGAGCATGAGCCGCTTATTGCCGAGATTGTATATGAAAGGACGATGGAGATAAGCAGGAACCCTGCCAACGAGATGGTACTCCTTGTGGCACATGGACCCACCACGAAGGAGTCAGAGACCCTGTGGCTGAAGAGCATGTACGCGCTTGCAAGCCACGTAAGGGAGAAGGGTGGGTTTAAGGACGCCACCGTCGGCACCATAATGTTCGGCGCATCTCCAGAGGTTATGAAGCAGGCAAACGATAACCTGCGGAAGCTGGTGGAGGAGAAGGGACGTGACGGTGATGTCCTTGTGGTGCCCTGCCTTATGGCCCCCGGCGGTATTGAGGATATGATTGCAGACGTGTTGACGGGACAAAAATTCCGTTACGGCCGTCCCTATCTGCCACATGTGAACGTCACCAAGTGGATTAAGGCCACTATAGACGCCAAGCTGGCCCTGTGGAACAGGGAGTCCAAAGCCCCGTACCCGTACTGATAGGGTTTTAAGGTCTTGGATTCACGATGAGCATAGGCCCCGCCTTTAACACAAGGAGGGGCCTTTTTTTACACGCTGAACGTAGGGTGCATCCCGCCTGAAGCGGATCTTCGTCTCGACGCACCGGGTCTTGTAGCGTCGGGTCTCCGTACCCGACGGTTGCCCTTTGTTCGTCCGATGCGGAGATCGGACGCTACACTTATAAATTGTCTTTGTAGTCGCTCGATTTATTGAGCTTATAACGCGCCCCATAAATGGGGCAACTACAAGTCTAGGCAGGGAGCTATGGCGTGAACCGCCCCTGCTCGTCAAACAATGCCGGGGGCCCGTCAAACCCGAACGCCTCCCATAGCCTTCCCGCCAGTTCCTTTGCGACCATGCCGGGCTCAAGCCGGCCCGTTACCCGAACGGGCGGGAGTCTCAGGTGGTCTTCTTCCCATAACGGAAAGTTGTTCTCAGATACCTGCCGTTTATACCCCTCCGTGTTCCGAGCGTGGGTGCAGATGCTGTATCCCCTGACGTTATAAAGCCCCATCGTTATAATTACGGGACCGTCTGTCCTGTATTCCTGCCGGATGCCATTTGCAAGGCGCAGAAAATTCAGGGGTAACTCGCACAGCGGGTACAGGTACAGGGTGAGACATCCCTTGCCGTCGCGGCGGACATGCTCGATGTCGAACCGCTTCTCGTCTATCTTGAGGGAAAATTCCAGGTGCCCGTTCCTCATGAGTTCAAGCCGCTGCGTGTCCCTTAGCACGGAGACGTCGAATTCGCTTACAATGCCGTCCGTGGTGGTTCTCGGCTCTATCCGGTATATGCCCCATCCGCCCTCCCTGTAGTTGGGTGGGTTGCGCAGCAGGTCTACCACGCCGGGGCTGGTAACGTCTACTATCTCAGTGGCGGCGTCGAGATTCTCAGGGGTCATGAACAGGTACATGTAGGGGCGGTCTGCCGCCACGTCCAGTAGCCTTCTCTCCCTCTCAACTAGGAAACTTCCATACAAATCTTTAAGGCCTCTTAGAATGCAAAATATGTTAATTAGTGTCGAGTGTTGTCATTGCGAGTCCGCCTCGTCACTTTCGCTCCTCGCAATGACCGCTTTACGTCAATTCTTTATAGGCGTCCATGAGGCGTCGCGTAATCTCACCCGGTACGTTGGTGCCTATCCGGTCGTTACCAATAGAGGCCACGGGCATTATCTCCACGAGCGAGTTGGTTATAAAGGCCTCGTCGGCCCCGGAGATTCTTTCAGCGCCAAAAATCTCCTCGGAGGCGGCGATGCCTGCGTTGCCGCACAGTCTGAGGACTATGCCGCGCGTTATACCCGGCAGCAGGTTGGCGGTGACGGGTGGCGTAATCACCCTGCCGGCCTCGACCATGAAGAAATTCCATACCGTGCCCTCACAGACGTTACCGTCGGTGTTCAGAAACAGCGCATCCTGCGCGCCTTTTTTTACAGCCTCCCGTTTGGCCAGAATAGCCGGGAGGAAGTTGGCGGTCTTGTGACGCATGGCGGGGTTTGTAGTGCTCCTTCTATAGTTGGATATTACCAGCCGCACGCCCTGTTTGTAGGAATTCTCAGGGTATGGTCTGAGCGGACAGGTTTCTATAATCAACGTCGGGCAGGGCGTCTCCGCCGGGGTGGGGACAAGCCCCCGGCCCCCCGCGCCTCTGGACAATGTTATTCTTATGTAGGCGTCTCTTAGCTTGTTCGACTCAAGCAGTCGC
>JAUVQR010000040.1 GCA_030598065.1 Planctomycetota bacterium
AGCTGCAGGGCCGTGGTCATGCACGTGTTTATTGCTCATAGAGACGTATACAAGGCCCATTACTATAAGTATGACACCGGTCAACATCTCCATGCCTTCGGCATGGCGGGCTACCTGAAAGCCGAGAAACGCCACCACTACCCCCATTGCGATGGTCACGACGGAATGGCCCAGACTGCTTATCGTCGTCACGCCAAGGGTCCTGTACAGCGACCACCCCTGGCTCTTGCCCACCAGGGCGAACGGTATCCAGTGATGGGGGAGGATGGCATGGATTAGGGCTATGGTAAATACTGCTATCAGAACACTTATAGCCGGCTGTTCCATAATGTCCGTTTCTATATGGCTTTCATGGTTTGTAACAAATCCGAGACCCCTGCAAAAATACTGAAAAATGCATAATAATACTACGGGATGTTATTGCGAGCGAAGCGAAGCAATCTTGAGTTCTCTTGTGAATGATATTTATGAGATTGCTTCGTCGCTTTCGCTCCTCGCAATGACGGCATAGTCTTGCATTCTTCAGAGGTCTCATCCAGTACTTTTGCAAACCCATTGCATTCACAGACCCCCTACAAACGGGGATGCAATTCTAGCAGTTCTCTTCCAACCTTTCAATTAATAAGGGGTTAGGATTTTTGACTATAAATGGTGGATTATCGGCACGGTGGTTGGCTATACTGTCTATTTGGGGAAATCGGGGAAATCATGGAACGGCAGAATCATGGAACGGCAGAATAATGGAATATTGGCGACTCCCAGTGAAATTCAACGTATAGTAAGCCTGTTGGCGAACACGAAAAGTCAATTCTTTAGATTCGTAGGAGTGAGAGCGAGATTATGCGGCTGGTACCGGCCTATTTTATCATAAGCATATTATTCTTATGCGCGTTAGATACGTCATACGGTCTTGATGCAGGAGCTAATCTGCCGGACGGGTCTGTCGAGATGGCAGCGGACGGTGCGGTTGATGGCACGGCTGAGGAAGCGGCAGAAGAGTCGGTTGAGGAGACCGTTGATACCCCTCCCGTAGAGCAGAAGCAGAGATTTACCGGTATAATGGAGGAGTACGGCCTGGCATTGGCCATAGTCTTTGCCTTCTGGTGGGGGATGCTGGCCAACGTGGGTTCTCCGTGCGTCTTCCCGATGGTGCCGATAACCGTGGCCTATTTTGCCGCCCAGGGTGAGAACAGGGGCAGGGGCTATACCGTGCTGTTGGCCTGTGTATATGTCTTGGGGATAGCGACCTTGTTCGCGCCCCTTGGGGTGGCCTCTGCGATGGCGGGCAAGAACATCGGCGCCCTGATGGGCAATCCATTTTTTATAGGGCCGTTTGTGGCATTTCTTGTGGCCATGGCACTGAGCATGTTCGGGCTCTTCGAGATAAAGCTGCCCGGTTTTATCGTGAACCGCATGTCAGGCGCGGGGAATAAGACGGGCATCGCCGGCACCTTTTTGATGGGTATTATTCTGGGCTTCATAGCCGCTCCTTGCGTGGGCCCGTTCCTTGCCTCCATACTGGGATTTGTAGCGACCACCGGCAGCATACCGATTGGGCTGGTTACCCTATTCTTCTTTGCCATCGGCCTTGGCATGCCGTATCTGTTCCTGGCCATCTTTGCCAAGACCTTGGCAGGGATGCCCAGCGCGGGGGCCTGGATGATAAGGGTAAAGCAGTTTGCCGGGTTGATAGTCCTGCTGGTGGCCGTCTGGTTCATGTCAAAGGTCGTTCCGATGGATATTTCCAAGATACTCGGGGGTATGATTATTGTGGGTATGGGGGTTTTCCTGGGCATCCTGACCTGGAAGCGGGTAACGCCGTGGACTATAACCGGCAGGGTATTCGGGGTGTTTCTGGCCCTTGGCGGCCTCGCGCTGTTTACCTGGGGCATAATGGGGATAACCGGCCTGTACAAAGAGACGCTGGGTCCGGCTCCCGGAGAAGGGATAAAGTGGGTACACTCGTTTGACGAGGGAATGGAACTGGCCAAGGCGGAGGGCAAGCCCGTGTTTATAGACTTCTATGCCGACTGGTGCACCGATTGTGAGATTATGGACGCCAAGACCTGGGCGAACAAGGAGGTGATAGAAGAGTCCGCGAGGTTCGTGGCTATCAAGTTGGATTGTAGCGAGAATAGCAGCCCCTACAACAAGCTCAGGATAGAGAGGTTCAATTCCTTTGCCATGCCCTTTCTGGCGTTCTTTGATTCAAAGGGAAATTATCTTGAGGATTACTCAGTGGGGGGTTATACTGGGTCCAGGAGATTTCTTGAGCTAGCGAGGGCGATAAGATAGGAGAGGCAGACAATGGCAGAAGTTCAAGCCGTAACCGACGACAACTTTAAGAGCGAGGTGCTTGAGAGCTCCACGCCGGTGCTGGTCGATTTTTGGGCGACTTGGTGCGCGCCGTGCAAGCAGATGTCCGAGATTCTCAGCGGGCTTATAGGGGACTTCAAGGACAAGGTCAAGATTGTAAAGCTCAACGTGGATGAGAATAACAACACCGCCACGCAGTACGGCGTGACGGCTATTCCCACGCTGGTCCTCTTTAAGGACGGGAATGAGGCGGAACGCATGGTAGGCGTGGTGACCAAAGATAAGCTGGAAGAGAAGCTCAACGCGGCCGTTTAGTTCCGGCGCCCGGTTTAATCCGCTTCGGGTATTTCTAGAATAAAGTCTAAAGACAGGTCTCTAGACCTGTCTTTTATTAGACAGATCTAAAGACCCCTCCGAACGCACTAGTGGTGGTGCCCACCTCCTTCATGCCCGCCGGATTCTGATTTACAACCGCATCTGGCCGCAGTCTCCTGGCAGTGGGCGCATTCGCATCCGGGCATCCCTGCCGTTTTGCACACGCAGGCGAGCTCCTCAGGAGCCTTTGTGAAATTTGCCTTGCACGCCTCCGAGCAGAAGTAGTAGGTCTCGCCCTGGTATTCATAGGTAACGGCGGAGTCCTTGTCTATCTTCATCTGGCACGACGGGTCAAAGACCTTTTCCCCGGCGGCCTCGGCTGTAATTGCGGGGAATCCCGCAATTACGCCGTTGCTTATGACATAAATCATCAGGACCAGACACAAAAGCGGTAAAACTATCAAACGTGTATTCATTTTACTTTCCTCCATCTTACTTTTCTCCTTTCGTCATTCAAATCAAGCGGTCTCAAGAGCCTCCTTCTTTTTCCTGGGTCTGCCGCCTTTGCCGCGTTTCGCCTTTTTCGGCTTCTTGCGCCTGAGCAGGGTCCACTCCGTCCATATGTGGTAGAGGACCGGTATTACCAGCAGGATTATCGCGTCCGAAGTGATTATGCCGCCGATAACGGGTATGGCAAGCGGCCTCATTATCTCTGCGCCGGTGCCGGTCGCCCACAGCATGGGCAGCAGGGCAAAGAAGGTGGTAGATTCGGTCAGGAGCTTGGGCCTGAGCCTCAGTGCGGCGCCCGCCATTATTACGTCGGTAACGTCTTTTTTCGTCTTTATATTTTCTCTGCCCCTGTCTTCAATCGCCTCTTTCAGAAAGACCACCATTAGAACGCCCGTTTCAACCGCCATGCCGAAGAGGGCTATAAAGCCGACCCAGACGGCTACGCTGAAGTTGTAGCCCAGAATGAACAGCAAGAACAGTCCACCAGTCAGGGCCGCCGGCACGACAAGCATTATTATTAAGGTGTCGGCGAAGGAGCTGTAGGTTATATACAAAAGCATGAACATGATGAGGATGACAATGGGCATTATAAACATGAGTGTCCTTTTTGCCCTCATCTGATGCTCGTACTGTCCGCTCCAGACCACGAAATACCCCGGTGGAAAGTCTATCTTCTCGTAAACGGCCTTCTTTGCCTCATCTACCAGTCCGATGACGTCCCTGCCCCTTGAGTTGAACAGCACGTAGACGGTCAGTAGCCCGTCCTCGCTCTTTACCTTGGTAGGTCCGGAGACCACCCGGATGTCGGCTATCTGATACAGCGGTATCTGCGCCCCTGAGGCGGTGGGCACCAGTATCCTCTTTACGGCGTCTATATTGGTCCGCAGGTCCCTCGCGTATCTTATTCGTACCGGAAACCTGTCGCGTCCTTCTACCGTCCAGGTGATGGTCTTCCCGCCCATGGCCACTTCAATGATGTCCTGCGCGTCCCCCAGGTTTATGCCGTACCTTGCGGCCTCTGCGCGGTTGACGTCTATCTCCAGATAATTTTCTCCAACTACTTTTTCGGGGTAGATGTCGGCTGCGCCGGGGACCGTCCTCAAGACCTCCCCCACCTGGTTAGCCAGGTCCTCCAGTACGTCTAGATTGGCTCCGAATATCTTCGCGCCTACCTGTGTCCTGATGCCCGTGGCCAGCATGTCTATGCGGTTCACGATGGGCTGGGTCCAGATGTTGCTCCAGCCGGGGATTCTTACCACGGAATCTAGCTCCAGGATGATATCTTCCTTGGTCATGCCCTTTCGCCACTCTTTTTTGGGCTTCAGGGTGATTATGGTTTCCATCATCTCCAGGGGCGCCGGGTCGGTCGGAGACTCTATCCTGCCGGCCTTGCCCAACACCTGGTCCACCTCCGGAACGGTCCGTATCAGGGCGTCTCGCTTCTTCAAGTCCTCGGTCGCCCTGGATATGGACGTGCTGGGCAGGGAGACGGGCATGTCCAATATGCTGCCCTCGTCGAGCGGAGGCATGAATTCGCTGCCGATAAACATGGAGAGAAATACCGCAAGCCCGATGAGGCCGGCCGTTATGCCGATGGTGACCCATTTGAACCTGATTGCCTTCTTCAAGACGGGGGTATATATGGCCATAAAAAAGCGTACTACCGGGTTTTCATGCTCGTTAAGGAGTCTTCCCCTTACCAGAAGGGTTGCCAGGACCGGTGAAAGGGTTATGGATATTATGGCCGTGCCTATCATTGCCATAACAAACGTAAAGGCCAGGGGGTGGAAGAGCCTTCCCTCGATGCCCTTGAGGGCAAATATGGGGACGAAGGACAGGAGCATTATCATTACAGAGAAGAATATAGGCGCGCCCACCACCTTGGACGACTCCAGCACAGCATCCCTTATATCACCCCTGACCTTGTTCTTGCCGAATTTCAGCGTCAGGTTCCTGAAGGCACCTTCCGTTATTACTATGCCTGCGTCCACCAACACCCCTATGGCGATGGCGATGCCTGAGAGTGACATGATGTTTGCGGTCACGTGCAGCGGGTACATAAGCATGAAGGATATCAGTATGGCAATCGGCAGCGTCAGTACGATGATGACAGCGCTTGGGAAGTGCATGAGAAATATACCAATGCAGACAAGAGCAATTGCGACCTCTTGTATGAGTGTCCACTTAAGGGTGTCAATGGACCTGTATATAAGGTCCGTTCTGTCATACGCGGGTACGATTCTGACCCCCGGAGGCAGGCCCGGCTGAAGTTCTTTTATTTTTTCCTTTACCCTCTTGATAACCGACAGAGCGTCTTCGCCGTATCGCATGATTACCACGCCACCGACCACCTCGCCGCCGTCTTTCACCAGAACGCCCCTTCGGAAGGCGGGCCCGACCTGCACCGTAGCCACGTTCTTTACGAAGATGGGCACGCCTTCTTTTGAGGCGACTACTATATTCTCTATGTCCTCCAGGCTTTCTATCCAGCCCAGGCCCCTGACCAGGTACTCCATGTCGTTTTGTTCGATGACCTTTGCGCCGACGGTCTTGTTGCTGGCCATAACGTGGTTGAAGACGTCACTGAGGGGTATGTTGTGGGCGATAAGCTTGTTGGGGTCTACGTCAATCTGGTATTCCTTCACGTATCCCCCGATGCTGGCTACTTCTGCAACACCGGGGACGGCGTTCAGCTGGTATCGGACATACCAGTCCTGAATGGCCCTCAACTCACCAAGGTCGTAGCCCTCCCCTTCGACCGTATACCAGAAGATCTGACCCAGTGCCGTTTCGTCCGGCGCGAGGTAGGGTACGACGCCCGGCGGCAGGAAGCTGGAGGCCAGACTCAACCTCTCCAGGATACGTTCCCTGGCAAAGTAATAGCCTACGTTATCCTCAAAGATAATGTTTACCACCGAGAAGCCGAAGTCCGAGGTCGAGCGCACTGTCTTCACTCCCGCCAGACCCTGAAGCTGGACGCTGAGGGGGTAGGTTATCTGGTCTTCCACGTCTTGCGGGCTCCTGCCGGGCCAGTCGGTAAAGACTATCTGGAAATTTTCACTCAGGTCCGGTATGGCGTCCGTAGGGGTGTTACGCAGGCAATATATCCCTACGACCACTATGATGGCGTAGAAGAACAGGACGAGCAGCCTGTTCCTTATGGAGAATGATATGATGGCGTTAATCATGATTGGATGCGTTTTGGCTAGTGCCTGTGTGCTCCAGGCGGAGGCGTCTTTTCTTCTTTCCCCTTTTCTCCCTCTTCAGGGCCCCCCCTGGCGCCGTAATACTGCGCGCCTACGCCGGGTCCCAGCTGCGACTCGGCGTCGAGCAGGAACGCGCCCCTTGTAACCACCACATCACCTTCTTTGAGCCCGTCTAGAACCTCCACATACCCCTCCGTGTCGTAACCGGTCTTTATCTCTCTGGCCTCGAACAGGCCCTTCTCGACCTCTATATAGATAAGCTTCCTCAGGCCCGTGTGAAGCACGGCGGAACGCGGTATGGATAATACGCCGGCGGTCCCTTTCTGGTCCGGCTTCCCCAGGGGTATCTTAAAGGTGGCGTTTACAAACATTGCCGGCTTGAGTTCGAGGTCCGGATTGGGGACGTCTACCCTTACCTTCAATGACCGTGTGACCTCGTTCAGGAACGGCTCTATAAAAGTGACCTCTCCCGTGAATACCTGGCCGGGAAAGGCCGCTGTAGTTATCTCTACGTCCTGGCCCAGTTCGATAAGGCCCATCTCGTACTCATAAATGTCCGCCATCATCCACAGGTGGGACATGTCGGCTATCGTGTACATCATGCTGCCTTCTTTCACGTACTGTCCCTTGAGCACGTCTTTCTTTATAACCGTTCCGGATTCCGGGGCGTAGATGGTCATATGGTCCTGCACCTTCCCGGTCTGTGACAGTTCGTCAATCTGTTCCCCGGTTATCCCCCACAAGAGCAACCTGTCGCGGCTTGCCTCAACGAGTGAGTTCGCGCTCTCGACCATTATTCCCAGGGTACTTCCTTTCATCTTGTCTCTGGTCTCAAGGGAGAGGAGATATTCCTGTTGTGCGGATACAAGGTCGGGACTGTATATCCAGACCAGCGGCTCACCCTTTTCAACCTCTACCCCGGTAAAGTCCACAAAGAGCTTGTCAACCCTGCCCGCAATCCACGAGGTAACGTACGCAAGCAGTCTTTCGTCATAGGTTATGGTTCCGACGGTATAGATTGTCTTAAGCAGGCGTCGGTAGGTTGCGGGTTCCACCTTTACCCCTGCGAGACGTATCTGTCTGGGGCTGAGTTGGACCATAGGTACCTCCGGCAGTCCCTCTTCTGTCGCCTCTGCGCCGGCCTTGGGCCTCTTCGATAACGGCATACCGCAGAGCGGGCACTTTCCCGGCTGGTCGGAGACTATGTGGGGGTGCATGGCGCAAAAGAACTCGTACTCAATCTCTTCATTGCCGTCATCAGAAGGCGCGGCCCAGAGCAGTCCGGGGTCGTCGCCTCCGGCTGTGTTGAGTACGCGCGGGTTTAAAAGGAACGGGCCGGCGAGGGCGAGTACAAGGGTTAGCAGCACCCTTGACCACGGACGCCCTACCAGGGGCATATTCATTTTTGTGCTCTCCGTTAGAAACCGTCCTGTGTCAGCGGGATGCCTACCGCCCTCTCCAGCTCCGCAAGATTTGTCTCAAAGGCGGTGATTGCCTTGTGGTATTCAAGCTGTGCGTCAAGCAGAGTCCTCTCGCTGTCAATAAGCGTCAGAAAATCAATCTTACCCGTCTTGTACTCGGCGAGCGCCGCCTTCAGTGACTGTTCCGCCAGGGGTATTACGTTCTCGGAAAAAATCTTGGCGGTAGACTGCGCGTTGATGGTCTTTATCCAAAAATCCTTGACCTCGAACAGCACGGCGTTTTGAACGGCCTGGTAGTCGGCCTGTGCGGCCTTGACGGACTTCCTGGTCTCTCTTACCTTGGCCCTGTGTTTGCCCCATATCCACGGCACGTTTATCCCTACCTGCGACCTCCAGCTGTCGGCCACCGAGTCGCTCTGCATGTAATGCAGGCCGACTTCCGGGTCCGGGAAATAGAGGTCTTTCTTGGCCAGTTTGTGGACGGACTTGTTCCTTTTTACGGCCAGGTTGAACTTCTTCAGTTCGGGCCTGCTCTTAACGGCCAGGGCTTCTACGTCCTCGAGATTTACGGTCAATTTGTGCGGCGTATAGTCTTCCGGCCTGCCGAGGGGCGCTTCGGGGTCACGGTTCAACAGGGTGTTTATCCTGGTCTCTGCGGTCCTCTTTTCTTCACCGAGTACCTGGAGGTCGTTTATTATCTTTGCGAGTTCAACCTGAGCCGCCAGGATGTCTCTCTGGGGCGCTTCGCCCACCCTGTAGCGCGTCTCGGCGGTCTTTGCAAAGTTTTCCAACAACTCCCTGTTACCTTCGTTTATGTCTATGGCCTTGTTTATGTAGTGAAGGTCGTAATAAGCTGTCTTTGCCAGCGCGGTGATTATCCTTATGGTCTCTTCCCAGTCCTTTTTTGACATCTCGGAGTTGTCGGATGCTATCTCCCCCCTTAGACGCAGCTTCCCCGGGAATGGAATCTTCTGGGATACGGACCCCATGCGCCTATACCGTTGCCAGCCGTCCTCTACCTGCACAGGGCTCTTGGCGTTCCTCAGCTGGAAACCAAGCCTTGGGTCGTCAAGGGACTTTGCACCGTCGATGGCCTCCTGGGACGCCTCCCAGCGGCTGAGTGAGGCGCGTATGTCCGGGTTTCTGCTAGTGGCCTCTTCGACCACCCAGCTGAGCGACAGTGGGGGTTCTTGGGATTCCAGAGCTTCCTCCTCCGCGGCGCTGACGCTGGCTGACGTGGTGACGGCGCATGCGAGTAGTAGCGATAGAACCTGCAAGTCAAAGAATTTTCTCATTGGTTATCTCCTGAGAAATAACTTCACAGCCCTTTTCTGGAGGCAGGGGGGCGGGGCCACAAGGTCCCGGGCCCCGGGCGTTCTAGGGACAGTCTGCTTGGGCGCCCACAAATTTACAGCAATACGTTCCGGTAAAGGTGGGGGTCCGCCCATGCTGCGTACGCCCCCGGCGGCGAGGGG
>JAUVQR010000161.1 GCA_030598065.1 Planctomycetota bacterium
TTCCACTTCCAGTACGAGGCCAAGACGCTGGTACTTTTCGCGTAGCGCCTCTATCCGGTTGCGGTGTTTAGTCTGCAGCCTTTTCTTTTCGGCCTGTTGTTTGCTCTGTAGCCGTTGCATCTCTTCCGCGAACATGAACCTGAGCTGCGACTCGCTGGGGGCTTTTGCCGGCGCTTTTGCGGGGGCTTTTGCAGGGGCCTTTGCGGGAGTTTCTTCCTGTGCTTCTGCCGGGTGGAGCGCACCCTGCAGCGGCGCGCCTGTTGTGATTGAAAGGCATAGGACGAAGAAGCTGACGGGGATATATTTTTTCATTATCTGATTGCCAGCGAAGGGAATGCGTAGGGCTCTATCTGTCCGGTGGTCCCTGCAGCTTTTCCAGTTGCTTGATTAAGCTTGCGATTAACGCGTTAAATTTCTCCTTGAGTTCGGTGCTCAGGTCGCCAAGCTCTTCCCTAGTCAGCTTTTGGAGGTCGTCCAGGTCCTGTTTGAGTTCTTTACGGAGCCTTTCGCGTTCGGCCTTTCGTTTGCCGCGCTGGTCTTTATGAATTCCCTCTCGTTCCTGACGGTGTTTATTTCTCAGTTCCTCTGCGTCCGTGCGGTGTTTGTTGCGCAGTTCCTCCATCTCCTGCTTATGACGCTGTTTCAGGTCTTTCGTGCTCATGTCCCGGTTTGTCTCTTCCGTCGCGGCCTGTTCATTCTGGGCTAAGACGGTGGCGGAAACCGTGAGAGAGAGTGTGAGAAGCAGAAAAGTCATTATGTGCCGCATAATCTACCTCATGCTAGACGGGTTTAACGGTGGAAAGGCTACATATGCTACGGAGCGGGCAACCACTATTCCGGCTCGGGCGTCTCTTTTTCGCTTTCGCTTTCTTCTAGGAAGTTGCGAACACTTTGTTCCACGTCTTCCATGGTCACGTCTGTATCTTTGCAGTAGCCATTCGGCCTCAGGTTGGGTACTGAAACGATGGCCTTCGGGAACGCGGCCATTAACCCGATACGAAGTTCTTTTTCGCATGCTATGGCAATCACGCCGCGTACTTCCTCGCTCTTAACCTTCTGCAGGGCCGCCCTGCCGCCCGTTGCCACTGCTAGCTGGACGCCGTATTTCTCCGACAACGCTATCAGGTCCATAACCTTGCACTTGCCGCAGGCCTTGCACTCGTTAAGGTCGAGGGTTATCTTCTGTGGGCACTTTGACCACTGGATACAATGGGGGAACATGATCAGCAGGCTGGAGGGAGGACACTTGGTCCCCTTCAGCTTCTGAAGCATGTTGCTGATAGAAACGAATTTGGCGTCTAGTACCTCACCAATGGACATTTATTTCCCCCTTCGAGGAGTTTTACATAACTCATTTTATATACAGTTCGGAGAAAGTCAAGGTTGTTTATTGCGTCAACGCGACACAAAACACGCTCCATCGGTTAAACGATGGCCTCTCAGGTACTCCTGTGCCGTCATTTTATCCCCGCCCTCCGGTTTGAGCTCGGTTATCCATAACGTGCCGCCCTGCGCGGCTACCTGGATGCCGTGGTCCGAGGTGCCGAGTACGGTTCCGTGTTTTGCGGATTTTGAGGTTTTTTCGGGTTTCGTGGGCTGTGGCGCGCCGCCCTGCCGGTCGCTCAGAGAGGTGCGCAAGATGATGACCCTCTTGTCCGGACCGCCCACATCTGCATCTACGTGAAGGAACGTGAATGCGCCCGGCCTGGGGTTCATCCCGCGGACCAGGTTGTGTATCTCTTTAGGGGTTTTTCCCCAGTCAATAAGCGCGTCTTCCTTTTTTATTCGCGTTACATAGCAGGCCAATTCCTTTTGTTGGGGCGTATAGGTCACGGCGGAGCGTTCATAGGCGTCAAGGACCTTTATCAGGAGGTCTCCGGCCATCTCGGACAGCTTTTGTTCCAGCTCACCGGCAGTGTCGTTAGGCCCTATCTCTACGACCTCCTTGTCGATTATGTCGCCGGAGTCCAACTCATATGCCACTCTTTGCGCCGTGACGCCCGTCTTCGCCTCACCGTCTATAATGGCCTGTATGATTGGCGCGGCCCCGCGGTACTTCGGCAGCAGGGAGGCGTGAATGTTGACACAGTCCTTTTTCGGTATGTTGAGAAACTCCCGTGACAGCTTCTGGCCGAAGGCGACAATTACTATGAGGTCCGGCCCAATGGCCTCAAGCTCGTTTATCAGTTGCGGTTCATTGACGTTCTCGACCTGGATTACCCGCAGGCCGAGTTCCTCGGCCAATTGCTTTACCGCCGGGGGGAACGTGTGCTTGAGGTGACGGCCCTTCGGCCTGTCGGGCTGGGTAATTACCGCGCTGATTCTGTGGCCGGGGTCATCGGCCAGACGCCTGAGGCTCGGCAGCGCGAACTCCGGAGTTCCCATAAATACGATGTTCATGATACATTCCAAATCGCGGGGTAATGTGTGGGTTTATTACTGCGAGTGGACCGGCCCGGCAGCCTACAGTATTCTGGACCCGGCGGCGCGCTCTCTATGGTCCGTCTCCATTTCTTTCAGTCTTCTGGCGCTTGCCATACTGCTGGCCGGGGTCATCTTGTCGAGTATAAGTATGCCGCTGAAGTGGTCGATCTCGTGCTGCCACACCCTTGCGGCAACGCCCTCTGCGTCAATCTCCAGTCTCTCGCCCTGAAGGTTGTACGCCACTACGGCTACCCTCTCGGCCCTTGGTATCTTGCCGAACACGCCGGGCAGGCTGAGGCAGCCTTCCTCTTCCAGTGTCTCACCCTCCCGGTGGGTTATGATGGGGTTTATGAATATGTGCCCATCCGTTGACTCAGCGGGCGCGTCTTTTACCAGCAGCTTTATCGGCCAGCCGACCTGTGTGGCGGCCAGCCCTATCCCCTCGGCCTCGTACATGAGCTCGACCATCTCCTCAGCCTTTTGGCGGACCTCTTCGGTTATTTCCCTTATCGGCTCGGCCTTTTTCCTGAGTGCCGGGTCCGGGTAGAGTAGTATCTTCATGTTATCCATGTCTCAACGTCTCAACGATAATCGTCTGCCTGGTAAACAGCCTTGATTTCCTGTATATTCCTCTTACGCTTACAAGTATAGCAGTCGTATTGCGGTAATGCAAGGGACTGCGGGCGCATAGTCTTATGATGCGGACAGCTTAGCCGCTCTACGTTCGTTTGCAGCGGTCAGGTGTATTTCTGTTGACACACCGCCCCCGGTCCACTAAAGTTTATATCTTTCATTTGAGGAGGAAGTTATGCCGGCTAGAAAGACCGCCGCCAAGAGTTTAAGGCAGAACGCGAAGCGTCGCGAGCGGAACCGCGCCGTAAGGTCCGATTTGAGGACGCAGGTGAAGAAATGTGTGAAGGCCACCGAGGCAGGCAACGCAGATGCGGCCAGGGAAGAGCTGCGTCTTACCATAAAGGCTCTTGATAAGTCCGCCGCCAGCGGCCTCATTAAGAAAAATACGGCTGCCCGCCGGAAATCCCGCCTTACCAAGAAGGTCAACAAGCTCGCCGGCGCGGGTTAGTAGTCCCTAATGCCGTGGAAATGGCCCGGCCCACGCCGTGCCACACCGTAAAGCGGGGCATATACCTGCCACACAATCGTTCAGCCAGCCTGCTCAAATAATATAGGCCGCCATGGATGGGTGTTGGGTCCATAATCAGCTTCTCTACTGGTCTATCTCCCCCGCCTTTGAGAGGGCGTATCTGGTGCAGACGGGGCCCAGTATCTCAAAAAAAACGGTGGTGGCCACCGTCACGGTGAAGACTGTCCTGGCCGCCTGAGGGATCTCGTGTCCCACGACCAGCGCCATGCCCAGTGCCACGCCCGCCTGCGGCAGGAGCGCAAGTCCCATGTATTTTCTTATCCTGATGTCAGAGCCTGCCATGTGGGCACCTGCAGTAGCTGCCAGTATCCTACCGGTGAACCGGCATAAAATGTAGGCAAATCCAACAACCCCGACCTGTTCCAGCGACAGTATGTCGAAGTGGGCACCGGCCAGTACGAAGAACATGATATAAATGGGTTCGTCCACCTCCCTCAATTTTTCAAAGAAGACAGGCGCCTTCCTGTCTATGTTGACCAGTGTCGCGCCCAGCGCGACATTTGAGAGCAATACGGATAGTTCCAGGTAGAGGGACGCGCCAATTACAAAGAAAATCCCCCATATGATAAGTACCAGACGATGGGCGTTGTCGCTGACGTACCCGGACGACCTGGATATTGCGACGGCGACCAGGCCACCGAGCAACAAAGAACCCGCTATCTCAAACAGCGAATTGATGAGTACCTGTATTGTCTGATACGTATTGGTCTCAGAGACGCCTGTAAGCCTGGCGATTGAGAGGCAGATGGTGAAGATTATGATGCCCCAGGCGTCATCTATTGCCACTATTCCAA
>JAUVQR010000271.1 GCA_030598065.1 Planctomycetota bacterium
CGGTATCGGCGGGTTTAGCCAGCTGACCAACCCTGTTGTCGCGCATCAGTTCGGATACAAGGCTGTTGGGATCATTTCCGTCCCCAAAATACATAGCGCCGCCAACGCACGTAGAGACGCACGCCGGCAACATGCCGCTTCTCAGCCGGTGGAGGCAGAAGTCACACTTTCTCGGCCGCCCCATAGGTCCTCGCGTTTGAGGTCGGTCCCGTACTGGAAGTTAATCTCTTCCTCATACGGCTGGAGAGGCCTCCCCTTGCCCTCATTGTCCTCTATGGCGCCGACGTCCAGCGTAAAGTACGAGCCGTCGTCGTAGAATATCGCATTCTCATACGGACACGCCTCAATGACGGCGTCCACCTGCGCCTTGTCCTTGAACTTCAGCGGGTTGAGCGCGACTATGCCGTCCGGCCGCCTCTCCAGCCCACCCCTGGGCGCCGCTTTGACACACGGCGGGTTGTTGCACTGCATACAGTTGGACGGCATGAACGTCCTTGTGACATCGGGGTACGTCCCGTTATCCACCCTAAAGACCTTGCGCAGGGTCACGCCGGGAGGGGATACGTTCTCCGAGATGCAGGCGACCTCACAGGCGTAGCAGCCTATGCACTGATTGGTATTTATGACCATCTTCCACCGCAGCTCTTCGGTCCGCTTCTTCATGGCGCGCTTGAGGTCGAGGTGCATGCGCGTCAGCGTACCCTGGCCCGGCGGTATATTCTCCGGCATGGACAGCTCAGGCGGAGGCGCGGGAGGTTTATCCGCCGCATCATCGGGCTCTTCGCGAGTCACGAACGCCTTTTTCTTCTTGGGGCATCCGCTCAGCACGGCGAGGGAAACGCCCGCCGCACCCTTCTTCAAGAAGTCTCTGCGTCCGACCTTGCCGGTTTTTTCGTTTTCCATGTGCTGGTAGACGTCAGGTAGAGAAAACGACAAATCACTTCTTTTAAAG
Organism: Planctomycetota bacterium; assembly: GCA_030598065.1. Classification (GTDB taxonomy): domain Bacteria; phylum Planctomycetota; class Brocadiia; order Brocadiales; family Bathyanammoxibiaceae; genus Bathyanammoxibius. The sequence goes on from JAUVQR010000271.1 coordinate 953, forward strand.
TAGCGTTGATTGAAACATTGAAACAAAGAGACAAAAAGACAAAGATGCCAATCAATGAACAAATCATACCATCATGACATACAAAAATCAATTTTTGTAAACGCCCTGACTCTTCGAGTGGACGTTTATCCGCTGCGTACTTGAGCAAGTCTTACGGCACGGGGGGGCAGAGACGGCACGCCTGTTGTGAGCCGGATGGATTTTGTTTGACTCTATTTGTGCGGCGGCCTAAAATCTTTCTTCCTGCCGAAGTGGCGGAATTGGCAGACGCGCTAGGTTCAGGACCTAGTGGACGCAAGTCCATCGGGGTTCGACTCCCCGCTTCGGCACCAAAATTGACGTCACACGGAAGCATACCGTCACGGACATACTACCATCCGGCAGGAAAGCCGGCCAAACGCACAGTCAGGGGTACCAACTGTACGAAAAGCGTTAATCTGATACTTGCCGCATTTCTTATCTGTCTGAACCTGACCGCGGCGGGATGCGCCGTTGCCATAGGCGCAAGGGCGGGTGAGAAGATACACGAGGAGCTTGAAAAGAAAGATGACAAGGGAGATAGCGGCAAAGAGGAACAGGAAAAGTCTAAGACCGGGGCCGGTTCAGATGAGGCCAAGCCCGGTGGCGGCAAGTAAGCATCTCCTCAATACGCACGTAGTGGCCGTCCTGTGTGACTGCTTTGTCAGGACGGGTAGCTGTGCGACCTTTGACACACACCCACATTCCGACGTTATTTAGATTTACGTCGGTTTCTTCTTGAATATAAGGAAATAGTGATTATACAAGAACGGATGATGGCGGACCGTGTAGTATCCTGTCTCTTCCGCGTCAGCTTCTACCGCGTCACGCGGCACCCTATCCGGGAGAGGAGGGCCGATATCGTCGCCCCTGCCAATGCGCCAATCTATGATAATAAGTCTGCCGTCTTCCTTGAGGGAACGGGCTATACTTTTTAAAAGTGCCACCGGGTCGTCTACCTCATGGTAGACGTTTGCCATCATGACCAGGTCCAGTGAGTTCTCCGGAAGCCCGGGGTCGTCCGGCTTACCCAGCACCACCTTTACGTTGGTCAACCCCAGGTCGTTTATCTTTTCCCTGGTGTACTCCACCATCTCAGGTTGTATGTCTTCGGCATAAACCAGCCCGCTTTCTCCCACCCTATCCGCAAAATATAGGGCGAAATACCCGGTGCCCGTGCCTATATCGGCAACTACGTAGCCCTCCTCTATATCCAGAAACTCCATTATCTGCTCAGCCTTCTGCCATTCCCTGGGTTCATCAAGCTCCTCAATCCTCTCCGGCGGAAATAGCCTGCCCTGCTTCCCTCCCTCAACATCCTGCGCACAAACCGGGAGAGTGACCCACATAGAGATTAAACAGCAGCATATCGCGGCAATTATAGGCTGAACACTCATCGCATTTTCCTTTCTAGCTCAGGGCCTGTTCCACACCATGGAAAGACCCAGTCTAAACTCTAAACAGTGTACACGAAACCAACCTTGTGTCCTTTTTCTTCGTTAAGACGAAATAATATCGAATTAACTCC
>JAUVQR010000278.1 GCA_030598065.1 Planctomycetota bacterium
AGAAGCGCATGAAAGAGGAGCAGGCCGCTCGCGTGAGAGAGAAGGCCGAAAGGGAGAGACAGAGACAAGTGGAGCTGGCGGCCCGGGCAAAGGAAAAGGCCGAGCGGGAGAAGCGCAAAAAGGAGGAGCAGGCCGGTCGCGCGAAAGAGTAGGTGGAGAGGGAGAGACAGAGGCAAGCGGAGCTGGCAGAAAAGGCCAAGGCAAAGGCAAAGGAAGAAGTTGAGCGAGAGAAGCGCATGAAAGAGGAGCAGTCCGCCCGCGCGAGAGAGAAGGCTGAAATGGAGAAAAAGAGGAGGGCGGAGCTGGCAGAGAAGGCCAAGGCAAGGCCGAAGGCAAAAGTAAAAGCACGAAAGACAAAGACTAAAAAGAAAACTAAGGGCACGAGGGGAAAAAACCGTAAGGCTAAATAAAGAATTGTCTTATGTTGATTACAGCATTGGGAAAATACCCAGTCGTACCTGTTTGCGACTCAGTTTAAAATCGGTTTACAAATCAGTTTACTGTGTCCTGTTTGAGCTGCTCTCTGAGCAACTCGTTAAAGAAGAGACCTAAATCCCTCCGGCAGACACCATGCGGCCCCTCAAGATTGACGGTTCATCCGGAGAGGGTGGCGGGCAGATACTCAGGACCGCCCTGACCCTCTCAGCCGTAACCGGCAGGCCATTCGAGATGTTCAACATCCGGGCAGGCAGAAAATCTCCCGGTCTGAGGCCCCAGCACTTTTGGGCCGTAAGAGCCGCCGAGGAGGTCTGCGGCGCCGTGGTGGAGGGTCTGGAGGTCGGCTCGGAGTATATTGCGTTCACGCCGGGCAGTTTGAGGCCGGGCGGGTATTCCTTTGACATAGGCACCGCCGGCTCGGTATCGCTGGTGTTGCAGGCCATATTCCCCCCGCTTGCGCTTGTAAATGGCATATCAAGAGAACGCTCCCGTGTGCGTATTACAGGCGGCACCCACGTGCCGTGGAGCCCGTGCTACCACTACCTGAGTCTTCACTGGATAAAGTACATGAACATGCTGGGGTTCTCTGCAGGGCTTGAGATGACAAGGGCCGGATTCTATCCAAAGGGCGGTGGTGAGATTGTCGCAGAGATTACGCCTTCACATGGAGTAAGGCCGATGGTATTGAAGGAAAGGGGCCAGCTCAAGAGCATCAGCCTCGTGTCTCTTGTTGGAAACCTCCCCGGCCACATCATACGGCGTCAGAAAGAGAGAGCAAGGCGCAGGCTTGCAGATGAAGGAATCACCTGTCCTCTGGATATAAGGACCGGTGACATGCCCGCCGTCGGCCAGGGTACGATGTTGTTGCTGGTCGCCGGGTTTGAGTATTCACAATGCTGTTACTACGGACTGGGCGCAGTTGGCAAGCGTTCTGAGGCGGTAGCGGATGAGGCGGTGGACGGTCTGCTGGGGTTTCTGAAGACGGACGGGGTGGTGGACGAGCATTTGGCCGACCAGTTGCTGCTTCCCCTCGCCCTGTCCAAAGGTCCTTCTGAATTTATTACGCCCAAGGTCACCGCACACCTTATGACAAACATAGAAGTGATAGAGAAATTCCTGCCCGTTACGATAGAGGTGGAAGATATGGGAGACAGAGGTGGCGCGGTGAGGATTACGCGGCCGCGGGGGTGATGCCGGGTCTGCGCCTTGTCTACGCGGGATGGTGCCGAATACAAGGACGCCCGCGGCGTTTTCCGCCGGATTACTTTGGCTTGTCTACCCTGAGCTTCTGTTTCATCAAGTCCCCGGATGAGCCTTCGGGGGCGGTGAGCTTCTCTTTACCCTTTAGTTTTTCTTCCTGTGGTTTCCCCATGCGTGTACGGAAGTGTGGCATCACGTAGCCCAGGACGAAAATAACCGGTTTCTTTCTGTACTGGGGCTGTTCCTTGTAAATCTGGGTGACAAGGACACTGACGTCCTCTATAGACAGCTCCATCAACCCGTCAAGCATCTCCTTATTGTCGGTCTTGGTGGTACTCAGCAGCAGAAGGGTGTCAATCACGCCGCGCACGTACGCTTCCCGCATGGCCGTTTCTTCTCTGCTGACCTGGTCCCTGAGTTCTTCCGCTTCGTAGGGGTCCTTGGGCATCCTGAACGAATCCGCATAGAACCAGTCGTCATACGTCATCCACATTCCGGCTGAACACGTCTGCGGCGCGGCAAATATAATGAACGTTAAGACTGGCATTATCAGCTTCCTCATATTTCCCTCCAAAAAATTTCTACGACAAATACCTCAGGCGAATGCGCCGGTGATACCGAAGAAATTCCTGTAAAACTGTCTTGCCTGCTCGTGAAGGGTCTCGGAGTGGTCCTCGCTCTGCCTCGCTATCTCTCCGGGGTCGACGACGCCCTTCAGCCCGTCAAGTTCGTCCTTATAGGCGTCTATCCACTGGTTTATCATCGGGGGTGTCACCTCAAGGTG
>JAUVQR010000188.1 GCA_030598065.1 Planctomycetota bacterium
GAGCGAGGAACGAAGAGCGTGACCGCCACGCCCTTTCGAAGGTTCTATTCTAATGCCCAGAAGGGGATAAAATCAACCCTTTCCCGGCGCGCTGTAGCGGTGATGTTGCACTTTTATACCCGGTACGTTGAGGGTGGGCTTTGTCCTTGACAGGTAAAGCAACGCTCTGCTAGTATACTATTTCTTCCAACATTACCACACACAGTGAACCGTACACACACATAGGAGACGATAAACTTATTTCTTTTCCTTTTGAGAGGTTGATACATGCTTCAATTTGACAAACGTAGGCGGTGTCTGGAGCAGGAAGACTACGCCTTTGAGCTTAAAGAACAGGCGGAACCCAACCTATTTAGAGATATCTTCTCCTACGGACAGGTCCCGAAGACCCCTTTCAACTACAGGTTGAACCCCATGAAGTCTCCGGACGAAATCTGGATAACAGATACCACTTTCCGTGACGGCCAGCAGTCGCGTAACCCGTTTACCGTGCAACAGATCGTCGACCTATACGAGATGATGCATAGGCTGGGGGGTGAGCAGGGCCTGATAAGGCAGTGCGAGTTCTTCCTCTATACGGACAAGGATAAAGAAGCGGTAACTAAATGCCTCGAAAAGGGATACAAATACCCGGAGGTCACCGGCTGGATAAGGGCCAACAAGAAGGACTTTGCGCTGGTAAAAGAGATGGGGCTGAAGGAGACTGGCATACTGACCTCCGCCTCCGACTACCATATCTTTCTCAAGCTCGGCAAGACCCGGAAGCAGGCCATGGAAGGTTATCTCGATATCGTCCGGGCGGCCCTGGACGAGGGGATAATACCCCGCTGCCACTTCGAAGACATTACAAGGGCCGATTTCTACGGCTTCGTGGCCCCATTTGCAAAGGAACTTATGAGGCTCTCCGCGGAGAGCAAGATACCGATTAAGATAAGGGCTTGCGACACCATGGGTTACGGTGTCAGCTTCCCCGGGGCGATGCTGCCAAGGAGCGTGCCCGGAATTATATACGGGCTTATCCACTTCGCCGGGGTGCCCTCCGAGAACCTGGAGTGGCACGGCCACAACGACTTCTACCGTGCCGTGTCCAATGCCGCCAATGCCTGGCTGTACGGGTGTTGCTGCGCAAACGGCACCCTCCTCGGAATCGGGGAACGCACGGGCAACACCCCTATAGAGGCGTTGGTAATCGAATACATGATGTTAAGGGGTGAAGACCATATCGACACCACCATAATTACTGACATCGCCGACTATTTCAGAAATGAAGTAGGAGACGTAATCCCGCCCAATCAACCCCTGATTGGAGAAAACTTTAACGTAACCCTGGCGGGAATCCACTCGGACGGGCTGCTCAAGAACGAGGAGATATATAACATCTTCGACACGAAGAAGCTGCTGAAGAGACCGCCCGGCGTGGCCGTCAACGACAAGTCCGGGGCAGCCGGGATAGCGCACTGGGTAAAGTCGCATACAAAGTCCGAGAACGTAGAGATAACAAAGACCCATCCCGGAATACTTAAGATACAGGAATGGGTCGTCGAGCAGTACAAGCAGGGAAGAGTTACCACGATGTCAAGCGGAGAGATGATGGAACAGGCCAAGAAGCACCTGCCGGAACTCTTCCAAAAATAAACAAGAACAGGCCACCTTGAAGCTACATGAATACCAGGCAAGAGAGCTCCTGAGGGGCTATGATTCCCACGTTCCAGTGGGTATTGTGGCCTTCTCCGCTGAGGAGGCGGAGAAGGCGTTCCGCGCACTGGACCGCCCCCAAGCCATACTGAAGGCTCAGGTACTGGCCGGTGGCCGGGGTAAGGCGGGCGGCATCAAAAAGGTAAGCAGCCCGGCCGAGGCCGGCGCCCTCGCAGAAAAACTTATCGGCTCAAGACTGGTCACCGCCCAGACCACCTCCGAGGGAGAAGAGGTACAGGCCGTGCTGATACAGGAAATGCTCGATATCACCGGCGAAGTATACGTCTCCTTCCTGGTGGACAGACAAAACGAAACCCCGCTGCTTATGGGATGTCCGGAGGGGGGTGTCGAGATAGAAGAGGTGGCGCGTAAGTCCCCGGAACGGATCTTCCGGGAGCCCTTTGACATGCTGTTCGGCCTCCACCGGTTTCAGGCCCTGAGGATGGCGTCGGCCCTCGGGCTTGACGCCACCCTGGCGAGGGAAGCCACCGGGCTGCTCATAAACCTCGCGCGCGCGTTTATAGAAAAGGACCTGTCCCTGCTTGAGATTAACCCTCTGGCAATCTGCAAGGACGGGTCGCTATCCATCATAGACGCCAAGGCGGACCTTGACGACAACGCCACCTTCCGTCACCCCGACATAACCGCCAAGAAAAGCGCTTCCGAAGAAGAGACGCTGGAGGCCAAGGCCTCCGCCTATGGACTGAGCTACGTGGGGCTGGACGGTAATATAGGCTGCCTGGTAAACGGCGCGGGTCTGGCCATGGCAACCATGGACATAATAAGACACTATGGAGGACGGCCCGCAAACTTCCTGGACATCGGCGGCGACGCCTCAACGGAAAAGGTAACGCAGGCATTCAGAATACTTTTCGATGACACCAGACTTAAAGCCATCCTGGTAAATATATTTGGCGGTATAGTAAGATGTGATATGATAGCGGAGGCCATAATATCCACATTAAGGGATATGGAACTGAAGGCGCCACTGGTGGTAAGGCTTGAGGGCACCAACGCCGACACGGCCAGGAAGATGCTGGGGGAATCAGGACTCGAGCTGGAATTCACCGAGGGTATGGAAGAGGCCGCGCAAAAGGTCTTAAAGGCCACAAAACAGGACGCCCACTAAAAGGCGAACGGAGGGTACACTTATGAAAGATGCAATAAGAAGGACCGGTCTCATATTCGCGTTTGCGGCGCTGAGCCTGTGTTTCACAAGAGACGGCCTGGCTCAAACCGAGATCTATGACTACGAAAGGATGGCCAGCGCCATAGTAAACATGCTAAATGCGGCGACAGACTACATCGCAGACAACTTCGAGGTAATAAACACCAACAACGCACGGGTCGGAGAACCACTCCCAAAGGGTGAGCTACACAGCTACAAGGGCATCAACCCCGAGGGCTTTGCCGGTCTTGTAGGCAAACAGTTCGCCAGGAAGACAGGGATATCCGTAAAGTTCGTCTCGAATGATAAGCCGAGAAGCAGCCAGAACAAGGCCGACAAGTGGGAGTCAAAACAACTGAAAAAATTCTCTAAGATTCAATACCCGAAGGGGGTGGGCTACGGAGAGGTAGTGCTGGTGAATGGCAAAGAACCATACGACATAGCCTACCGATACATATATCCCCTGTACATAGAGCACAAGTGCCTGAAGTGTCACGGTGACCCTGCGAGAAGCCCCACCGGCGACGGTAGAGACATAACCGGCTTCGAGATGGAAGATTTCAAGGAAGGAGAACTTAGCGGTGCCATCAGCCTTGTATTCCCCATCGAATAATCATGGCAGGTCTCACAAAGGGAGAAACAAAATGAAAACCCTACAGAAAATCGCAATACTGACGTTGGTATGCGCTATTACTGTACTACCCGCCGGAAGCGGCTTCTCGCAGGTCTATGACTTTGAGAAGATGTCCAAAAACATCGTCGCCCTGATGACCATTGCAGGCTTTTACGTCGCGGATAACCTGGACGTCATCAACATGCACAACGCGAAGATCGGCATGCCTCTTCCCAAGGACGAACCCTACAACCACAAAGGCATTGACCCTGTCAACTTTGCCAGGGCCATCACAAGGGATTTCACCACCAGGACGGGGATTAAGGTCAACTTCGTCTCTGACGGAAA